>JAAURD010000035.1 GCA_012034075.1 Chloroflexaceae bacterium
GCCTGCCCCGGCGTGAATGATGGCGACAGTCTGCACCAGAGCATTCAAGCACTGGCCGCGCTCTACCCGGTGGTCCAATCGATAGCTGTAGTACCCGTGGGCCTCACCCGCTACCGGTTCCAGGGCAAAGCACCGACAACCATCCGCGCTGCCATTCAGATTCACGAACGGCCCGAATGGCGACCAGAAACCAATGGGGAGCAATCGACCGATGATTGGGGATTTTGTGCTCGTCTAGCACCGCAAACCGAACTGCCCCTGCGCTGCTACACACCAGCCGAAGCGAATGCCCTGCTGGATCGGGTGCTGCCCTATAGTGCGCGTTATCGTCAGCAAACCGGCATCAACCTGGTCTACCCCAGCGATGAGTTTTTTCTGCTGGCCGAACGGCCCTTGCCCGCAGCAGCATTCTATGATCACTATCCCCAGTATAGCAACGGTGTGGGCATGACGCGTGATTTTCTCGATGGCTGGCAGCGATTGCAAGGACGTCTGCCAACTCACTTTGTTCGCCCTCGCAATATGGCCCTGCTCTGTGGTACAATGATAGAACCTGTGCTACAGACCGTGGTAGAGCGTTTGAACCGTATTACAAACCTGCATGTCACGTTACAACCGGTTGTTAATCACTTTTTTGGTGAAACCGTCACCGTCAGTGGCCTGTTAACCGGCCAAGATGTGGTATCTGTGTTGCGAACGGCTCAGTGCGACCAGGCGATTGTGCCACGCGTGATGTTTGACTATCAAGGCCAACGCACGCTGGATGAATATACTCCAGAGCGCATCAGTACAGAGAGTGATGTATCAGTTCTGCTTGCTGGAACACCGGGTGAATTGATACAGTGCATACACACCCTTTTATCGAAGCCATAAAGGTCATGTGGAGGCCACATGTTGCAGCAAAGCACGAGTATTCAACAGTATTTTGATCTGATTCAACGGACCAACGCTATCGCCCGATTTACCGATCTCGAGCCATTGCTCGATCATATGCTCGATATCCTCTGTGAGATCACCCATGCTCAAGGGGGTATCGTTTACCTTTACTATGCCACACGCCATGAAATGATCTGTACAGCAATCACGGGACGCGGGAGCGATCAAGCCCTGGTAGGGCAACGCTGGCCGGCTGAACAGGGCAATTTTGCTCATGCGCTGGAATTGCAACAGCCTCTCTGGCAGCACCACACAACGAGCGATCAGCTGCTCCCTACGGACGCTGAATCGCTGAACGCATCGCCTATCGATACACTCTATACCATTCCCTTACTCCAGCACCAGCAATCGTATCCCGAAGGGATCGTTCAGCTCTTCAATGTGCCGTCCGACGTGATCGACAACCCCACCCTGCGTGATATGGCCTGGTTTGTGTGTGAGCGACTGGTGCCCGACATCTACAAATCACGCTTGCTGTATGATGCCCACCGTCAGCAAGAGCGGCAACAAAAGCTGATCGATATTGCCTCACAGATTACCAATAACCTCAACCACGACCAGGTGCTGGATCGCATTATGGACTACGCCTCCGATTTGCTCGATGTTGAGGCCGCATCGATCTGGTTACTCAAGGAAGCAAGTGATCAGGCCCGATCAAGCTACTGCTTGAATCGTGCTGCCCACAAGCACCTGGTATTGTATGTTGCCACCGGCGAGCGCAAAGACTATATCCGCGAAATATCGATTCCATCCGATCAGGGCATTATTGGTCATGTCATTACCACCGGTGAGGCCGTGGTGGAAAATGATGTTCGGGCGAATAGTCATTTTTATGATCGGATTGATCGGGAAAGTGGTTTTGAAACCCGTTCTATCTTGTGTGTTCCCCTGAAAGCGTCCAATATTCAACTGGGTGGCCGACGGGGCGAGATCGAAGAAATGATTATCGGCGGCGTACAGGCGCTCAATAAACGCAATGGTCGGCCCTTTAGCCAGGATGATGTGCGCCATCTCGAAACGCTGGCAAACCAGGCGGCCACCGTGCTGCAACTAGCACGCTTGTACGATGAAACCGATACGCTCTTCTGGGGCTTTATCGATGCGATTACCAGTGCGATTGATCTGAAAGACCCCTGGATGAGCGACCATAGTCGGCGTGTCTCCGAATTTTCGATGGCGATTGCCGAGGAATTGCCGCTCTCGTGGTGGCCACAAACATGCCTCTACAAAGGCAAACTCTCCAGTGAGATGCTCTATCATATTCGGGTGGGCAGCCAGCTGCACGACATTGGCAAGTTGCGTATCAGTGACCGTATCTTGAATAAACCCGCTCATCTCGATGAAGACGAAATGTCGGAGATGAAACGCCATGCCGAATATGGCGTTGATATGCTCAAAACCGCTGGTCTTGCTCGTCTGCTCGACCAGGAGCTGCCAGCACTGCACCAGCACCACGAACGCCTCGATGGCAGCGGCTACCCCAAAGGCTTGATCGCTGAAGAGATTTCGCATATCGGTCGCATTGTAGCAGTTGCCGATATGTTTGATGCCATGACCAGTGATCGGCCCTACCGCAAGGCCCGTACGGCCGAAGAGACTATTACCATTTTACGTGGATCAGCCGGGCGCGAGTGCGATCCAGAGTGTGTCGAAGCGCTAGCACGTGCCTATCACAAGGGCTTGATCTGCCCATACTGTGATCTCGTTCAGCAAAAGTTGGTTCAACCCCAGCAAGTCCTCGCACCAACCGATTCTCCACCCATAACAAGTAGTGTCTGATGATGGTAGCATCAGGCAACCCAAACAATACCCCTCAGATCGCAGGCGATCTCAAGGTTTTCATCACATTAACGACCTCAAACAACATCATGAATCCGTGCTGATATGTCCTATCAGCATATGGTCATGCAGTATAATGGGTACCAACAGACAGACCGAAACCAGAGCAGGTTACCGGCGACAGGCCAACCGCCGGTAACATCATTGATAAGCCTATCCAGCAACGCACAGAGAGCCTATCTTTGTCTGTTCAGCCAATAAAGAAGAGAGGAGCGAACAAATGCTTGGGATTATAGGTATTCTGCTGGCGCTGGTGCTGCTGATTGTGCTGGCCTATCGTGGTGTCAGCCTATTGGTTATTTCACCCATCACGGCACTGATTGCCGTGCTCTTTGCTGGTGGTACCCCCATTTTAGCCACGTATACGCAAATCTTCATGCCAGCGGTAGGGTCATTTATTGTCCAATTCTTTCCGCTCTTTATGCTGGGGGCGCTCTTTGGCAAACTAATGGAAGAAAGCGGCTCAGCGCAGGTTCTGGCCCGCTGGATTGTTGACCGGCTTGGTTCCAATCAATCCGTCCTTGCCGTCGTGCTCGCCTGTGCCGTCCTCACCTATGGTGGGGTCTCGCTCTTTGTCGTGGCTTTTGCGGTCTATCCTATCGCAGTACAGCTCTTTCGCGAAGCAAACATTCCCAAACGGCTGATACCGGCAACCATTGCGTTGGGTGCGTTCACCTTTACCATGACCGCCCTGCCCGGCACGCCCTCAATCCAAAACGCCATTCCGATGCCCTTTTTCGGTACCACCTCGTTTGCTGCCCCTGGTCTGGGCATCATCAGCGGCGCGATTATGTTTGCTCTGGGCCTGGCATGGATCAACTGGCGTGTCGGTCAAGCCCATGCCGCCAACGAAGGGTACAGCCAGACGCCAGAGCCAACACTCACCCGCACCACCGAGCTGCGTGAGCACGCCCTCGGTGATGGGTTTGACATCGCCGAAATTGCCGATGAAAGACCCAACCCGGCCCCACCATCGTTTCTGATCGCGTTAGCGCCACTGATCATGGTCATTGTGTTCAACTTGCTGCTGGTCGCCGTGATTATACCGGCTATGGATACCAGCTTTCTGGCCCTGCCCAAATTTGGCAACACCACCATTGACGAGGTGCGCGGCCTGTGGGCAGTCATAGTTGCGCTCACCTGTTCTATTGTTGCCCTTATCTTCCTCAACTACCAACGGATAAGCAACATCAAAGCTGCCATCAATCAGGGCGCTGATGCATCAGTGCTGCCAATCTTCAACACCGCCAGCCAGGTTGGTTTTGGTGCCGTCATTGCCGCATTGCCCGGTTTTGTGATTATTCGTGATGCCGTGTTGCAACTGGGCGGCGATAACGTGCTGGTTGGTCTGGCAACCTCGGTCGGCTTGCTCTCCGCTATCACCGGTTCGGCCTCGGGCGGCATGAGCATTGTCCTTGAGACCATGGGCGATACCTTTGTGGCCCAGGCAGAAGCGGCCGGTGTCGCACTCGATCTGGTCCACCGCGTGACCGTGATGGCATCGGGCAGCATCGACTCGCTGCCGCACAGCGGTGCAGTGATTTCGCTGCTAGCAATTTGTGGACTGACCCACCGCGAGTCCTACTTCGACATTTTTGTCGCCGCCATTGTCGCACCGGTCATCTCACTGATAGCCCTGATTATCCTGGGGTCGATCTTTGGCTCGTTTTAACCAGCGTGCTCCGCAAACACCAGTTCATAACAGCGTTCGCCAACCGCGTAATGCGCAAAACCAGCCGCCAGCAGGGCCGGTATGGCGGGCGAGTCTTCGGCCAGTAACATACGCACCGCCACATCGGCTGGGTACATCCAGTTCTTTTTCGTGGTCATTGGTACCTGCATGCAGCGCAGGTCACGCAAGAGCACAGCGAGCGGCTGCATATCTCCCCAGACAAAACACACAGGTCGGGGATAGCGTTGCGCTGGTGCAATCGCCCACGCCGCCGCTCTCTCGCCGTTGTATGTCGGTAGAGCAACAATATCGCCCTGTTCCAGATGCCAGTGCAGCCGTTCCACGGTTAACCGGTAACAACGCCAATCGTGCAAATAGAGACCCTGGCTATAGGGCATCACCGGTGCATCATGCACCAGCTGAGCCAGCTGTGGGAGCCAACTCCGATCCAGAGGCTGCGCAGTCGGCAGCATATCCGTCATGGCAGGCGCAACGTAACTGGTAGCTCGCAGACACTCGCGAAAGCCCATACGTGCAACCAGTTGCTGCATACCCGTGTTAGTCTCATCGGTAAGCAACCGCAGCACCCGTGCCGCTTGGGCTTGAGCAAGCGCGATACCGTGTTGCAACAGCAGAGCACCCACGCCCATCCCCCGATAGTCTGCCGCCACGCGCACCCCTTCACACCAGTATTCCCCCTGGTGCAGCGAAACCAGATGGACCAGTCCAATGGGCTGGCCCGCATATTCGCCGACCAGCAGCACGCCATCATCCTGGTATAGCCAGTCCGCCCAGACCGCGCGATATAATCACCATGCTCCCAGGTATGGGCAGTAAAGGCCAGCACAGCATCACGATCATCAGCACAAGCCGGTCGTACCAGCAGGTTCTGGCGCATATCCTGCGCTCGCTGTGTCGCAAATGGTGTTACTCGTCCCATAAATAGCTCCCTGCATCATGCCATAAAAACCGTTTCAGATCGATGCGATCCCGTTCATCCACAATCACCCCTTCGGCGCGTAGCAACTGACGCTGCATGGCCGGCTCATAGGCATTGCTGATACGTCCCTGGGCATTGACCACGCGCCACCAGGGAACATCCTGATGTTGCCCACTGGTGCGCAACGCATGCAACGCATAGCCGACCAGCCGTGCCTGTCGCGGCTCGCCAATCAGGGCCGCAATCCGACCATAACTGCTCACCTTGCCCGCCGGTATGCGGCGGACCATTGCATATATCGTATCATAGATCGTCATGAGCGCAACCGGGGGCAAGGCTACACCAGCAGCGGCCAGACAAGCAGGCCAAAACCGAGCAACTCCATCAAGCCTGCGCTGATCAGCAGGCCGATGCTCCAGAAGCCGAGGTCGTTCCAGTATTGGCGCTCATTCCAGCCGCCATGCCAGACACACCAGCCTAGCCAGCCAGCTATCGGGCTGGTGAGCAAGAGCAACGCTGCAACCAGCTTCGGAGCGCGTTCTCTATTACTCTGGGTAGGGTGAAAACCTTTTTGCATTCTGTAAACTTCGATCAACATACCCATACAAGCTACCTACGGTAATTGGTTCACGATCATCAGATACAACGAGTTGACCAGTTGTAACAATACCATCGATACGATGCAGACTGGAGAAGACAGTCTCTGTCTCTCTCATTTGGACGGTATTCAGTGGTTCATGCAAAGACTGCTGAAGGTCAGTCGTTGTTGCACCGTAAACCAGGAGTATTTTTTGGTTGTCCAGTAATGCATCAAGCATCGCCCGATCCTCGGTATTCATGGATGTGTCAACCAATGTCTCTCTACTGATCAACAATGCATCAATTGGTGCTGTTGCTGCCTGAGAAAGATCAAGTGGTGGATAATCTTCAATGATATGCTCAACAAATGCATCTGGAAGGCGATTAATATCGGTTCTCACAATAGCAATGGTCACCCGATCAAATGCAGTATCTGATTGGATTGAGTGCGCTGGTTCTGACCAAGACCACACTCCCGTGATAGCGATACTCATTATACTCATGAGGAGCACAGAAAGTCCACACAGCCATAGAAGATGCCGTTGTTTCATTAAAAATTCCTTATTTAGCAATTGTCAGTGCTTGGTCTGCATATCTCCGATACCGATGAGGTTATAGTATAGTACCAGGTATCGAATCTCTGTATATCACCGAAACGATTCCAATAGAGATTCATGCGGCGCGTCATTCCGAGAGGGACATTGTTGCCTGTACTCACGGTAACACCAGGTTCGGTAAGAAAGGTGGTATTGGCAGGGTCTTGATCCCCATCAAAATCAAATTCCCACTCCGCCCAGTCAAGTGCGAGATCACTGTAATCTCTTATACGAATAAATGGCACAGCAAAAGACCACTCTTTACTTAAACTTACGGAGGATCCACCCTCACCTACAGAAATACCAATATTTACTGTTGCTACCGTTTCTCCACTCGTTGTTGTAGGACCATAGGCATAAAGTTGCTGACCAAAATAATCAAGATCAGCGCGTACAAGCAGACGTGACATACGATATTCCGATCCTTCGCAGTCAGGATAGACAAATTTGTTAACAGCTTTGCCGGGGATTGTTTGTTGTACTATACGGAGGCTATAAAAATCCTGATCATCATCTTGATCTGGATTAACCCATTCAGGCAATACTGTTTCACGATACAAACCAAAAGGACAGTCGTTCCATTCAATCTCAACTCTTGGGGCTGGTTCCCATAAGGGGATAATGACATCAGGATCATTGACTGTCATGATAAGAGGGAGAAATACGCGACTTTCCCCTTGAGAAATACTCGTATCTAATAATGCAAGGTGTTCGACATGATTGTAAATCGCTGTACCGAGATCATTTTCCTGAAAGGTGCTCATACGATCTTCGGAGATGAGCAAGACTCTTACTGTAGGTGTTCCATCGCGTTCCCAAACAAGACTAGACATCACGTGCCGAGTTGTTGCAGTCTGTAATATCGGTAGGGTCAAATCAAGATGGTCTGCTAAAACAATGAGGGAAGTATAAGGGACAATCAGAGGTTTATGCTGTCGAGCGATACCTAGAAGTTTAGTGCGCAAAATAGGGTTTTTTGATACGTTCGTAAGCATATTTTTACTCATAACGATAGCATCGACATGCTCTGCAGTGTCACTCGATATATCTATCGTAACAAAAGACGAATGACGTGTAAAAGAAGAGATTATAGTATTATCATCTTTAGAACTCCGATGTGAAATACTTCCTCAGTTGCCTCAGCTATGCTTGTTTGATTTATATCCAAATGTGTATGGTTTGCTGAAGAGACTGCAGATGAAGTAAATGATATGATAACGGCGCCGATACCGAAGAATAAACCAAACATAGAAAAAGTCTTCATAATAGCTCCTCTCAACAGAACAACATACCATTCTCGGGTAGGGCTCCAATCCGACTACCAACACACTGTAATATCACCGCAAGCTCGTTCAGCGCTTCCTGATGCTGCTGCGGCATGCTCAAAAAGTTTGCGAGCGGCTCATAGTGTGTTTGTAGACCATAACTGCTCACCTTGCCCGCCGGTATGCGGCGGACCATTGCATATATCGTATCATAGATCGTCATGAGCGCAACCGGGGGGCAAGGCTACACCAGCAGCGGCCAGACAAGCAGGCCAAAACCGAGCAACTCCATCAAACCGGCACTCATCAGCAGGCCAATACTCCAGAAGCCGAGGTCGTTCCAGTATTGGCGCTCATTCCAGCCGCCATGCCAGACACACCAGCCTAGCCAGCCAGCTATCGGGCTGGTGAGCAAGAGCAACGCTGCAACCAGCCAGGGCAGACCAAGCACTACCAGGAAAGGCAACAGCAGATAAGCCAGCAGCAGCACGCTCACAAAGAGGGCAGCGGCTCGCCGTTCGGTGATCAGGACAACCAGGGTGATTTTGCCTACGGATGCATCGCTAGCGGCATCGGGAAAGTTGACCGCCAGCAGCATGGTAAACTGAAAGCAGCAGAGCGGGATAATCGCCAGCAGTGGTTGCAACCCAAGGCTGCCCGCTTGCAGCTGAAAGCCCACCAACGTTGTGATACCAGGCACCAGCAAAGCGCCCGTTACTTCACCCAACGCACGCTGGTTCAGCAGCAATGGCGGTGAGCTATAGCTCCAGGCCAGCGTCAACGCCAGCACTAGCAGCAGGCCCGTTTGCAACGGCGCGGTGCTCTGCGTCATGAGGATGATTGTGCCCACCACGCCCAGCAGCGCCATGAGCAATGCGGTATAGAGCGCAACCGGTGGCGCAATGGCACCACGTACCAGCACCCGGCTGCCACCAGACCAATCGGTCGGCGTGGTATTGGCGGTATCGGCGGCAAAGTCAAAGTATTCGTTGCTATAGTGCGTCATCAATTGAAAGGACCAGACAACCAGCTGACCCGCTATCGCCATTGACCAGTTCAGCGATGCACCATTGAGGATGGCGATGGTGATACCCAGCGTGTGAAACAGAAACCCGCCGAGCAAATGCAGCGGCCGACCCAGCAACACAAACTCCCGAATGGTGTGCGTCAAGGCAGGCTGACTCTGGGCGGTCATAGAGTGCTCCAGGTTTCATAGATGCTGAGGATAATAAACTCACTGTAGAACAACGCCCATAAAAAGAGATAGAAGCGTTTAATCGCTTGCTGGTTATCCAGATCGACCCGCTGGCTGACAAGCCAGAAAGCGATAATCAGCCCTATATGGCTCACCAACAGAAAGATCGCACTCGGATGCGGCCAGCCAAGCAGACCAAAGCCGATGGGCAGCAGATAGGTCGCCGTCAATACCAGCCGACCAATCGTCAGGACGCGCTGGCGGCCCAGGCGGGTGGTAAAGGTCTCAATATGGAACATCTGATCGCCAGCAAGATCGGGCAGGTCTTTGTACAGCGCAATCACAATAGCAAACCCAAAAAAGAAGACACCGAGCAAGAGCAGACTGACCACCGGCAGCGCCGTGCCAAAGAAGTGCTGATAGTGCAGGGCAACGCCAACATTGGAGACCAGACCACGCGCAATCGCAATACTCACGGCAGCGGCTATCGGGAAGCGTTTCAGGCGTAGCGGTGGCCATGAATAGGCGGTGCCGATCAGCATAATAATCACAATGGTGATCAGCAAGATTGGGCTGCTGATCAGCGCCAGAATGAGGCTTAGCACCGCCGCCACGCTAATCAGGCGCCAGGCATCTGCTACGCTAAGCAGACCGGCCGCAATGGGCAAATCAGGCTTGTTAATGCGGTCAATCTCCAGATCAGTGATCTGGTTCAGACCAACAATAAAGAGGTTCAGCCCCAGGCAACTGAGCAGCGTGATCAGCAGCAGCCCCAGGCTTGCGAGATGCAACTGGAACAGCCCACCGCTCATCACAAAGAGGGTCAGCACCTGTACGGTTGTAGCAATGATGGTATGTGGGCGACCAAAGCGGAGCAGTAATACCAATGGGTTGATCCGCTTGGTCGGTGATGCAATTCGAGAACTTGACATAATGTATACTGCTCTTACAGATTGCCGCGACGGCTCTGTTCGCGTTCAATCGCCTCAAAAAGCGCTTTGAAGTTGCCCTTGCCAAAACCACGGCTACCCTTGCGCTGAATAATCTCGATAAACAACGTCGGCCGATCCTGCAATGGCTGACTGAAAATCTGCAACAGATACCCCTCGTCGTCACGGTCTACCAGAATATGACGCTCACGCAATGCCGGAATGCTCTCTTCAATGCTGCCAATACGTTGTTCTAAATCGTCATAATAGGTGGCTGGTACAGTGATAAAGCGAATCCCAGCCGCTTTCAAGACATCAATTGTTGCACAAATATCACTGGTGGTGAGCGCAATATGCTGAACCCCCGGTCCACCATAATAGTCCAGAAACTCTTCAATCTGACTCTTACGGCGGCCCTCGGCGGCTTCATTCAGCGGAAACTTGATGCGACCGCTCCCATCTTGCATGACCTTGCTCATCAGCGCACTATACTCCGTGCTGATATCCTGATCATCAAAGTGGATGAGTTGCGTAAACCCAAGAATATGGCGATAATACTCGACCCATTGGTCCAATGTCCCACGCTCGATATTGCCGACAATATGATCAATGCTGGTAATGCCGGTCTCAGGGGCATCCGGACGCGGGAGAATCGGCTGGAAACCGGGGAGAAAGACGCCTTCGTAGTGCTGACGCTGGATAAAACTGTGGACGGTATCACCATAGGTCGCAATGGTCGCTTTGACAACTGAGCCATGGTCATCTTCGAGCACGGTGGGTGCGAGCACGCCGGTGCACCATGGTGCAAGGCAGCGGTATAGGCTGCGGGAGCATCGGGCACAGCAAGTGCAACATCACGGACACCATCGCCATGACGCGCAATATGCTGGGCTATTGAATGATTGGGGAGCAATGGCGCGGTGAGCACCAGTCGGATCTGCCCGCGTTCCAGGACATAGGTTGTGCGGTCGCGCAGACCCGTTTCCAGACCAGCATAGCCCACCGGTACCAAACCCAAGGTCTGACGATAAAAGAACGCAGCCTGACGAGCATTACTCACATACAATTCGACATAATCAATACCATCGATCTGCTGAGGGTCGGGAATAGAAGGCATATTCTTGTCTCCTTTCTGCACAGAAGCAGCCGTATGCTGCCCATCTCAAGCGCATTGTTGCACGCGAAGCCGGGTTATCCGATCTTTTGTATCAACCATACTTCTCCAAGAGCAGCAAACAGTGTTTCAGAGATACCAGCCATAACCAGAGACAAACACATAGCGGTATCGTCTTCTTTTGTTACCATCAACTACGACAAAAAGCAGAGACTGTAGACAAAAACCACCGTGAAGAAGACCGATATTACTCAATTTTCGCTATTTTTTACTTTGCAATATGATGATAGTATCATCAACAGCATGATTGGCTCCATCAAAGTATACCCGATAGGTACTGTTCCTGCAAGAAAGAGTAATTTATGGGGTGTGGCAGAACGTTTTGCGAACCGCCTACTGGGGTCGGGGTTATCTGCGCCTGGGAACGCAGCCTCAGTCGCCGCTAGCCTGCGTATCACTGCGGCAAAGAAGCCGTGAGAAACCGCTGAAAATCTTCCAGGCTGCTAGTGACCAGGGCCGTGTTGAAGATGGTGTTGAGCACGCGCCACTTCATCACGCGGTGGGTCGTCAGCCCTTGAAATCCCACATGGAAGAACGGGTTGCGCCCGTCTTGTAGGAACACATTATAGTATCGGCCACGATCTTTTGGAACGGGGAACGCAGCTCCACATTCTTGGAGATGGCCTCAAGCACCTCGGCTTTGAAGAACCAGGCAAGCACATCATTGATGGCGACACCTAGCTACTGTTTTAAGATATGATCCAACTTTGCCACCGGTGAACATCCTTTCATCCCAAAACAATACGGTTCTTCTGGTAGTATAGCACAGATGAACCAGTGATCGCAACGACGGGAAACGGGCACAACGGGCATCATTTATGGGATAGGCAACGGCATTCCAGGTGCAATAGGGAGAAATGGTCCTCCCAATCCATCGGATGGGAGCACATACCACCATGGAGCGAGCAGGACAGCGAGCACGCCAAGTGCCAGCAAAAGCAGGGCAAAGCTGAGATCACTCCAGCGCGGCTGCCAGCGGCGGCGGGGCAAGATAAGATGTGAGCTGATCCAGCAGAGCAACAGCGTCAAAAACGCATAGCTGATCAGTGTGGCGCGGAAGATCGGTATCACTTCCATGCCCGACATGCCATAGTGAATAACACCCGGTGAAAACAGATCGAGGATCGGAAGGAGACCAAACGAGCTCCCCGTAAAGGAGAAAAAGACCGGCCCAACCATAGCATTTGAGGGTACGGCCAGTAACGAGGCCAGCGCACTGAAAGGATTGAGGTAGACTAGTTCTGACCGCGTATGCTGTTCCGGTCCCGTGACAAACTGCTGATTGAGCATTGTCAGCAACAATGTGCCACCAATCAGTGAAAGAACCAGTACATAACTCATCACAGTAGCGGTCGCCGTGCGCCGAAAGAGCGCTGAACAGAACAGGCCAATACTGCCCATCGTGATGGTCGTGACAAGCAGCAGGAGTAGCACTTTGAGCGTATCATACAATGTTACCCCACCAAACATGAGCACAATGCTCAGCATCGGGATAGCCGCAAAGATCAGCAACAAGAGATAACTCAAGGCGGCGATCAGTTTGCCCCACAAAATACGCATCGGTCTGATCGGGGTGACCATCAGCATATCATAGGTCAGGCGTTCGCGTTCACTACTGATCGTACCGCTGGTCATAGCTGGCGCAAGAAAGACCACCAGAAAGAGTTCCCACAGCGCCAGACCACTAAACATGGCCTGACCCACATGGGCACTGAGAATGGTTGCACCATACTGGGCTTGCTGCTGGACCAGCACCAGCATCAAGCCAGCGACGCCGACCAGGGTTACGAGGAAGAAGGTCAGAATAGCATAGGGACGCATGCCACGCATGGAGGCACGCCATTCTTTCACAATGATCGGATTCATGCGTGGGCGTTCGAGTTTGAGCTGCAGCTTCATGCTTCGGCCTCGGTTAAACGCAAGAAGACCTGTTCCAGATGCTCAAGGTGCAGATGATAATCGCAGAGCACCACACCACGTTGGAGCAGCCAGGCGAGCAGCGCCGCCTGTTGCGCATCGGTCAGCCCTTCGCAGACCAATCGCAGGCGTGTGGGGTGCTCCGGGTCCTCGCTGATATGGTCGATCACCAGGCCATGGGCATGTTCATCTGCCAGTTCAGGGTGCTGTATCAACGCCTGCAATGCATCGATGGCCGGTTGCACGTCGTGTGCTACCCGCAGCTGGATGATACGCTGATCCGCGTACTGCTGACGAATCTGATCGACCGGTCCGCTGATCAGCAGACGACCACGATGCATAATGCCAATTTCCGTTGCAATCTCGGCCAGTTCGCTGAGAATATGCGAACTGACCAGAATGGTTTTCCCCATATCGCGCAGGGTGCGCAAAATATCGCGCAATTCCACCCGCGCACGTGGGTCAAGCCCGCTCGCTGGTTCATCGAGCAGCAGCAGTGGTGGGTCATGCACTAGGGTATGGGCCAGACAGAGGCGTTGCTGCATGCCCCGCGAGAGATGCTGCACAAAGCGTTGCGCTTCTCGGTGAGATCAACCAGATCGAGCAGTTGCTCGACGGTGGTGCGCCGTTGAGCAGCACCCAGCCCATAACACCGCGCAAAAAAGTCCAGATACTCCCAGACCCGGAGATTATCGTACACCCCAAAGAAGTCGGGCATATAGCCCACCAACTGATGTGGTTTCCCGCCCCGCTGGTCGAGGCGTTCAGCCATCAAGTAGATTTCGCCGCTACTGGCTTCGAGCAAGCCGGCCAGAAGGCGCAGGGTGGTGGTTTTGCCCGCGCCATTCGGGCCAATAAACCCGTAAATACTGCCCTGGTTGACGGTCAGGTTGAGTTGATCGAGAGCCAGGGTCTTGCCATAGCGTCGCGTCAAATCGATGGTCGTAATGGCACTGTTCATAGCGTTTATGGTTGCATATGTCCGATCAATGCAGCATCCACCGCAAAACACCCGCTTATCTGTTCCTCAACACCAAAACGCACCCTCATCGTCTGGCTGCCATTGAGAAAGCGCTCTGGTTGGGTGATCGTCAGCCGACGATTATCCAGGGTATGACGTTCCCATTCACCGCGATGCCAATCATACAGATCAATGCTGCTTTCCAGCGGCCATTCCCCATCACCCACCACAAAGAACCTGATTTGGGAAGGAAGCAGGCCAGACCAGCGCGGTGGCAGAGCAAGGGTCTGTTCAACCGGCTGACCATTCATACTCACAGACAAGCCCTGACTGCTCATGCAGATCAATGATGACAACTGCTCTGGCGGCAGATCGAATGAACGTATCAGCCATCCTTGACCAAGGCGCAGGGTATCGGTCGTCATCGTCAATGGCGGAGCAAACGTGATCAAGGTAATCCCTTCCTGGTCAACGCGCTGATGCGGAATATCAACCGTCAGGCTAGCGGATTCGCGCCAGGCGAAGAGTTGCGGCGCCGGGCTACGCGAAGTACCATAGGGCCAGATCGCATCAATAATAGCCATACGCAACAGCAGCGCATGTGAAGGCGTTGGTGCCGACCAGTTGCCCGAGGGCAGATCATCGCCAAATATGAGATAGCTGAGCTGTTGATCGCTGGTACCGACCATCGTTATACTGGGTACCATACCCAGTGCGTCCATCGTTACTGATGATTCGGCTCGTGCCCCCGGTGCCAGGTCGCCCAGGTCCAGGACGGTGGTGCCCTGCACAATACAGACATCATGCAACATGGTATCACCGGTATTGATGACTTCGGCTCGGAGCTGTTGACCATCAAAGTACACCTGCGCCTGAACGCCATCAAAAGGCACGACCTGCTGTGCTGTCAGTGCTCGCATAGACCATTGGTTGATCTCAAAATCGGTCACGGTGGTTTGCGGGTCGGATGTTTGATAAAAGCGCCCACCAAGCTCCAGCGAAGAGGTATCCCAGGGGCCTTGCACGCTGATAGGACGCAGCAATGGTGCGGCATGCATGGTCTCACCGTTACGATGCATAGTGAGCTGGTATGCCTGGGTCGCTGGTGAAAAGATACCACCGAATGAACGTTCATTCGCCCGGTCTGGTCGCTCAGTCGCCACCGGCTCAAGCACGGTGATCTGATGCACAATCATATCGCCGCCGCGTTGGGCAAAACCAAGGCTATAGGCCAGTATGGCAAATACCAGAGTAATGACAGGGACAACCAGCCAGCCCCAGGCCAGCCGGTCGAACCAGCGCAACACCAGATAGGTGAGCGGCCCGACCAGCACAATATAGACGAGCAGCAGACTGCCAAGCAGCCAGAACGAAGGTATCTCCAGCTCTGGCAGGTTGGTGAGCGCCACCGCCAGGTTGCCATTGATCAGGTCTTGCTGACTGACGCCGGGTGGTGCAAAGCCTGGTGGGATGATGTCAGGCGTCGTCAGGAGTTCGCTCCAGAAGCGCTGGTAGGCTGGCCACTGGTTGGTCGCTACCGCACGCAACGGTAGCGCGATAAAGGTGATGAAGCCATTGCCCAGCTGCCGTTCCAGCAGCAAAGGCGCATCTGCTGGTTGGACCATGCCGGCGGTGGAAAAGGTGTTGCTTTGTCGCGCATAGGGCACCGGTGCAGCATCAAGCGGGGTGACAAGAGTCATGGTGCTCAGCCCCAGATTTGCCCCAGGGAAACCAAAGAGCGCTCCTAGATCAATCTGCTGCACGCCATCAAACTGAGCTATCCGAAGGTTCTCTGGCAGGCCATTGAGGGTTTGTTCGGCGGTATGACCACCGGTGAGAATCAATCGCCCACCTTGAATCACCCAGTCGTTCAGGGCTGCTAGCTGTGCATCACTCCAGGCAGCCGTGTTCACGCCATCCAGAACCAGGGTGTTAAAGGTCGAGAGTGCCGCAGGGTGATCGGGCAAGGCATCGCTCTTCAGATCAACTCGAACGACATCCTGACCGCTCGCCAATGCAACCGGGAAGACGAGCGTGGCAGGATGATCGGCGAGCACGCCGATCATATGGGTCTCGCTGGAATGTGGCGTCAAGCGCAGTTCTTGCTGGACCAGCAATTGTGACACATCGTGAGCATCAACAACATGGACATCTAGGCGACGTTCTATGCCGGGTAAGAAGGCATAGAGTGTCACCGATTTCTGCGCACCACGGGGGAGATCAAGCCCATGCACAAATTGGGTGGGGTTTCCGAGAATCTGGAGCTGAACATCGACGGTGCGATCAATCCCATCGTTGTGCAGGGTAACCGCAATAGGTACCCAGCTGCCGGCGCGATACTGTGCATCATACGCGGCCTGTGCCTGTAAGCGCAGATCAGCAGGGTTGTGCGATGGGTCGTCGGTGGGTTGTTGTAAACGCACCGGTAGGACAGGATGCAGGGGAGCTGCATGGACAAAAGCAACGCTACTGAGGGAAAAGACCAACAACAGCAGTATAACCGCGCAGTGGCGGCGAAGCAGATGTGAAACCAGGGCAAGCGGACGGTTGATGATCATAGATGATCTGGCTTACACAGAAACGTTATCAATAGGCAAGAATCAGGAACAACCCGCCGGTTGACACAGAGAGAATCTCTGGAACAACGCAGGCAGGTTGCTCCCCAAATTGTATGGTTATAAAGGCAACGTTTACAGGGTCGCGTTAATATAATTTCAGGCGTTTAACGGCGGCGGCGATTTGATCGCTGCTCATCAGTACGTACCGGTATCGGACGCACTGCTAGCGTCTGACCGGAAAACCGCTGAGCAATGAACACCATCAGAAAAAAGATACACAGGAAGAAGAGCAGCATTTCCATAACAATATTCCTTTCGCAATCACCGGAGGCTTCCATAGCCACCGCCACGACACGCACAATTTTTTATCTACCTATAGTATACCGACATTTTGCCAAACTGTCCATAGCCGAAAAGTCCCGGTACCTGATAGTTCGCTGATACCTTTCGTATGTGGAATATTTCCAAATAACAAGCCTCTACCGTCATGCTGCGTGACCATTGCTCATGCTTTCCGCTGGTCGTGTCGTATCAGGAGCCTGATGGTTGATCTCACTGGCAGACTTCTTCGGTTTGCTAAAAATGATTTTGATCTCCTGGAGGCGTTCTTCCTGGCGTAACTGTTCTTTCACGAGAAAGAAAAACACACCTCCGGGCGTGCGTCGACGACTGTCGTCCTGGATCATCAAACCACCATGTTGCTCAATATGCAAGGCACGTTCAAGATGTTGGAGCGCAGTATCGGGACCGACATAGCGCACCAGGCGATCGATTTGATCGAGGACCCGCTCTTTTTCTTCGCCAAGGGTCTGGGCAATCTGGTCAATCGTCTGACGCACCCTACGTTCTTCCTGGCGCTTCTGAGTTTCCTGGCGTTTTTGCTCCTGTTCACGTTGTTGTTTTTGTTGTTGTCGCTTTGAGCGCATGTGTAGCCTTCTTCCCTACCATGGGCGTTATACGTTAAAGAGAAAGTGGCAAATATCACCATCAACGACACTATACTGCTTGCCTTCCATTCGCACCGTACCAGCTTTGCGGGCTTCGGCCATGCTACCGGCAGCGATAAGATCATGGTACGCAACAACCTCAGCACGAATGAAACCTCGTTGAATATCTGAATGGATGGTTCCAGCTGCATCGACCGCGGTTGTCTGGCGCCGAATGGGCCAAGCTCTTACTTCGTCGGGGCCAGCAGTGAGAAAGCTGATCAGGCCCAGGAGATTATACGAGAGCTGAATCACCCGTTCACGTGCTACCTGGGTAATGCCGAGATCTTCCATAAACGCTGTGGCATCGGCATCGTCAAGCTGCGCCAGCTCGGCTTCGATCTTGGCACACAGTGGAACAACAGCACTCTGAGCAGAGGTATAACTCAAGGATGGTGGCTGATGAAGCTGGCTTTCATCCAGATTGAGGACGATCAGAATCGGTTTGGCGGTAAGAAACTGGTAACCGCGAATGAGAAAGGCTTCCTCATCCGTCAAATCCAGGTCACGGATGGGCCGTTCATCTTCGAGGGCGGTTTGCAAGCGCAACAGCAGATCACGTTCGGTGATGCGTACCTGCCGTTCACGGGCAGACATTTTGCCAATTTCGGCATTGAGCCGCGTGAGCCGACGTTCGATAATAGCCATATCGGAAAAGGCCAGCTCAAGATCGAGATCAGCGACATCCCGTGCGATATCCACCGAACCAGCCGGATGCGGAACGGACTGATCTTCAAAAGCCCGTACTACATGCAACAGCGCATCGGCAGTACCCAGGTAGTTGAGCAGTGCCGGCGGCAAGCCACTGCGATCCGCCTTATCGCTGGTGATACCCGCCAGATCGACATATTGCACATCGGCCTGTGTGGTTTTGCGCGGTTGGAACATGCGCGTGAGAACATCAAGACGCTCATCCGGCACTTTCACCGTTGCAATATTGGGCTCAAATTGGCCGGATGAAAAGGATGCCGTCTCTGCGTTGCCACGGGTTAACGCATTAAAGACGGTGGTTTTGCCACTATTTGATAATCCGATAATTGCAATGCGCATAGCATTGACTCTCACCTATTGTCGTATCACTGTTTATTCCTTACGGTCAGTATAACGCGATTATCGCTCCAATGCAACCACCGAACAAACAGGGATTATGCTACAATACAATGATACAAACGCTTTTTGCTTCGCTAGAACATTCGTCACGTGTTCGTTTATATGAACAACATTTGACCTATAAGCAAAACTGCGTAAGTTCGATGACGATTCTGGTTGCATACAATGGAGACGTAAAATATGTATGACATGATCATTGTTGGTGGTGGAGCCGCAGGATTATCGGCGGGCATGTATGCATTGAGCAAACAGCTCTCCTTTGTGCTGATTTATGAAGACCTTGGCGGCAAGGCAACCTGGGGACAGCAACTTGAACCGCATGATGATGAAGAATACCGTGCAGGTAGCGAAACCGTGCGTCATTTTGTGCAACAGCTGACCGCTCTCCCCAATAGCACAATGCATGATTATGTAACGCACATGGAACGCGTAGGAGCAGGCTTTCACGTAACCACGCGGGAGCATGGTGTGTTGCAGAGTGTAACCGTGGTCTGCAACCGGAGCCACACCGTATACCCTGGATGTGCCGGGCGCTGATGATATGTTGGGTCGCGGTCTGGGCTATTCGGTAACGAGCCATGCCCATATATTGATGGGTAAAACGGTCGCGGTGATTGGGACGAATGTGCGGGCATTACGGGGTGTGCTCGAACTATCGCGCACGGCACAGCAAGTGTATCTCATCGCGACAGATGTTACCGGCATGACACCACTGATCCGGTCGCTGAATCGCCGTGACAATGTGGAAGTTTTGGAAGGCTATCAGGTGAAAGAGATTATCGGCGCCTTTCAAGTGGGTGAACTCTTGCTTGAGCGTGATGGACAGACACGAACCCTGGGGGTTGATGCAGCCTTTGTCGATCTGGGGTTAAAGCCCAATAGTGATATGGTCAAAGGCATGACCCAGGTGCAGCTCAGCGAAGATGGGTTTATTCGCATTGATGAACGCAATGCCACGACCCAGCCGGGTATGTTTGCAGCAGGCGATGTGACCACCGGTTTTGGTGAACAGTTGCTCATTGCCCTGGGTGAAGGTGCACGAGCAGCAATGGGGGCTTACGATTACCTGCTATCGCAGCCTATCATCGGCGATGAGCCGGCTTTGCCGCATGATTGATAGTGATGCCTCACCGATGAGTATCCACAAGATAAGCCGGAGCGGGTGATCATCGCAAGGCATCATGAATCAGGTCACAAGAAAGAGGGGAGGGTATGACCAGGATTCTCATTGTCGATGATGAACGCAAGATTGTCCAGGGATTGAGCGCGTATTTTCGCCAGGCCGGTTTTGACATCACGGTGGCCTATGATGGACAGGAGGCGCTGAACCTGTTTGAACGGGAACCTCCCGATCTCGTGCTGCTTGACTTGATGCTGCCAGAGATCGATGGTATCGAAGTCTGTCGGCGCTTGCGCAATGACTCGAACGTCCCGATTATTATGCTCACTGCCCGCGTAGACGAGACAGATATGTTGGTTGGTCTGGAAATGGGCGCAGATGATTATATTACCAAACCATTCAGCCCACGTGAAGTGCTTGCACGAGCGCGGGCAGTGCTACGACGAACATCTGGCTCACTGAACACCACCCACGTCCTTCGAGGCGGACCACTGGTGGTTAATCTCGATAAACACTCGGTCCAGATAGATGGTACCGAGATCGATCTGACCCCAACCGAGTTTGATCTGCTGGCTGCTTTGATGCGTCATGCTGGTCGTCCGCTCAGCCGCAATCAGCTTATGGATGCGGCATTGGGCGGTGCCTATGAGGGCTACGAACGCACCATCGATGCGCATATTAAGAATTTACGACGGAAAATCGAACCTGATCCGGCGCGGCCTGTCTTTATCGTAACCGTTTTTGGCGTGGGCTACAAGTTCCAGGAACCGCATGATTAAGACGTTGCGGCAACGCCTGACACTCAGCCATACGCTGGTAGCGCTGCTGGCCGTTATTGTGATGGCGCTCCTTTCTGGGCAACTGGCACTGCAATCGTACCGAGAATTTAATCGTCAACGGGCGCAATTTGTGGAGCAAGGGCTACAGGTGCTGTTAAGCCAGTATGTTCTACATAATCGTGGATGGGATGGCATTGGTGAAGCACTGGAACAACGCCTGGGTCAGGGGCAGCTGACCCATATTGGACGTGTGGTTGTAAGTGATGCGCATGGCTTGGTGCTCTATGATAGCTTCCATGTGATAGAGGGAGAGCTGTTACCAGCACGGTTACGGGATCAGGTCCGGCCTATCCGGGGCGTTGGACAGCCAGCCGGTTTTGTGACGGTCTCGGTTGATGATGAAGATCAGACCACCGAAGAACGGGCCTTTTTTGCGACGATTCTGCGGCGGGTGCTGGTAGGCAGTGTGGTTGCGGCCAGTGTAGCGCTGGTTGTCGCTCTGCTGCTGGCACGCCACCTGACGCGGCCCTTGCGTTCCCTGACCCGAGCAGCGCAGCGGCTCGCTGCAAATGAACGCCATGAGCCGCTGACACAGCCAGATGATGCAGAACTGGCAGAACTGGCCCTGGCATTTAACACCATGGCCGATCAACTGGCCCATCAAGAGAGCTTGCGGCGCCAGATGATGGCCGATATTGCGCATGAGTTGCGCACCCCCCTGAGTGTCCTGCGGTTGCAGGTAGAGGGGCTGGAAGACGGGGTTGAGCAGCCAACCCCCGAAGTCTTTCGCTCACTGCGCGAAGAAGTGAACTTGCTTGAGCGCCTGATCAATGATCTGCGTCTCCTATCGCTCGCCGATGCTGGTCAGCTCTCTTTAATGCGTGAGCTGATTGATCCTCAAGGAGTGGTAGAGCGCGTCGCCACGGGGGCATGCCAACGCGCACGGCAGCAGGGTATTGATTTGCGGGTGGAGACCGATAGACCACTACCGCTGCTCTATGCCGATCAGCAGCGGTTAGCTCAGGTGCTTGGGAATTTGCTGGAGAATGCGCTGCGTTATACGCCGCCCGGTGGTCGGGTTACCTTACGTGCATTTGGTCAAGAGCGCTCGAATGGAGCAAGGTTATCACCAACATGTGTATTTGAGGTAAGCGACACCGGTCCCGGCATTGCACCCGAACATCTCCCATGTATTTTTGAGCGTTTCTTTCGCGCAGACCGTGCGCGTACACGCGAGACGGGTGGCAGTGGTCTTGGTCTGGCAATCGTTCATCGGTTGGTTGATGCCCATGATGGGCAGGTCGAAGTCAACAGCACGCCGGGGCAAGGCACAACGTTTCGGGTTATTTTACCGATTGGTTCGCCACAACCCGAGGTTATGCCCTCAGGCGTGACCTGATCGCGGTGAACCCGCTTCCGAACAGCATTGCTCCTCCTGGATGCATCAGCATTCCGAAAATCATCCAAACATGCAGATAAAAAGTCTTGACAGAATGCCATGGATATCGGTACAATAGTCGTATTATAAAAAGATTCTGGACTGCCCAGCATTGCAGTTCAAGGGAGATACAGCGGATGGTTGCTCGATTGCGCTGGTTTTTTCTCGTCCCACTGGTGGGTTCGATTCTGGTGGCCTGGTATGCCTCAACCAGTGCCCAGATTCTGTATGATGGAATCTGGGAGGGAACGACTCGTCAAGGTGACCGTGTCTTTTTTGTTGCTGAATTTGGTCTTATCAAGTCCTTTATTATTACCTTGCGTGTCGAAGGCCAGGAATGCGCAGCACGCTATACCGCTTCACACAAGGGTGAAAACCTCGGTATTGTCTCCAATGATACGTTTACGATTACAGTGGATACCGATGCCGAGTTTCTGACAGCCGAAGGCTTTCTCGGCGGTCAAACGGCCTCTGGTTCAGTTTATGTGGAAACGAGACCAGGAATGCCAAATATTTGCAGCGGCGCCGGTAGCACTACCTGGCGTGCGATGCGTCAAGCACCACCGCTTCCCCCTACACCAACACCTTTGCCACAACCGCAGCCGACACTGCCCATCCCATCACTTCCTGATACTGGTGTTGATCCAACGTATCCCTAACGACAACTGAATCCTACGTTGTGATCTGTCTGTGGTCGATCATATGCTGATTAACACCACCATGTGTTGAGAGAACTTGTGACTGATAGTGTTCTGGAGAAGCAACTGATGTTTTTTACCATATTCTGCCTTCTCGCAGCCTTATGTCTGTTTATCGGCGGGAGCCTGCTGGCATACCGGATGCATGATTGGCTTACCTTTAGTTTGTCCGTTGTTGTTGTTGTGATTATTTGTATGGGCCTGTTTGAAGTCATGACGAACACCCTGGCTATTGCCGTTACCCACCCGGTGATGTAGGCTGTTGCTCGTCACACTGGTTGATAGGAACAATATATGCAAGCATTAGTGGGGGTTGTTATGGGGTCGCGCTCCGATTGGGAGACGATGACTCATGCAACTGATACGCTCGCACTTCTCAACGTTCCGTTTGAGGTACAGGTGGTTTCAGCCCATCGTACTCCTGATTTGCTCTTTGAGTATGCCAGCACGGCACGAGAGCGTGGCCTGGAAGTCATTATTGCTGGCGCCGGTGGGGCCGCCCATCTCCCTGGTATGATCGCTGCCAAAACAACCTTGCCTGTCCTCGGTGTGCCAATTGAGTCACGCGTGCTCAAAGGGGTTGACTCGTTGCTCTCGATTGTGCAAATGCCGGCCGGTGTGCCGGTTGGTACGTTGGCGATTGGCCGTGCCGGTGCGGTCAATGCGGCTCTGCTTGCCGGTGCAATGTTAGCGAATAAATATGCGGCTATTCGGGATGCCGTGCAGCAGTATCGGGATGAACAGACACGCCAGGTGCTGGAGCATCTCGATCCACGTGAGTCGTAGCATGAAGATTGGTATGCTGGGTGGTGGACAACTGGGGCGCATGTTGATTCTGGCGGGGTATCCGCTGGGGTTTTCCTTTCGTGTGTTTGATGAGCGGTTCTCCGAATCGGCAGGAGCAGTTGCACCACAAAGCGTCGGTCGCTACGACGACATTGATGCATTGCGCGAGTTTGCCGATGGCCTGGATGTGATTACCTACGAATGGGAAAATGTGCCAGTTGCAGCGGCAACCTTTCTCAGCAGTCTATGCCCAGTCTACCCGCCACCGCTCGCGCTGGAGCAATCACAGGATCGACTGACCGAAAAGCGGTTCTTTCACCGTGTAGGCATACCCACTGCCCCTTTCGTGGCGGTTGAGACGCGTGACGACCTTGATGCAGCGGTACAGCAAACCGGGTTGCCAGCGGTGCTGAAAACGCGGCGGCTGGGCTATGATGGCAAAGGTCAGGTGGTCATACAGACACCAGCTGATGTTGAAACGGCCTGGGCTACGTTAGGCGGGTCCCCACTGCTGCTTGAGGGGTTTGTTGCATTTGAGCGTGAAGTTTCGATTCTTGCGGTGCGTTCGCGCTCCGGTCAGATGTGGTGCTATCCCCTGGTGGAAAATGCGCATGCGGATGGGATGCTACGCTGTTCACAGGCGCCGGCCCCACACATAACACCTGCATTGCAGCAACAGGCCGAATCCTATGCACAACGCGTGGGTGATGCCCTCCAGTACGTAGGGGTATTGGCGATTGAATTTTTTTACGTTGTGGCACAAGGGTCGCAAACATCGACCACACTGATCGCCAATGAGATGGCTCCGCGTGTACATAATTCAGGCCACTGGACCATTGAAGGTGCGGAGACAAGCCAATTTGCCAATCATATTCGTGCAATTGCTGGCTTGCCTCTCGGCAGTACCAGGCCGGTCGGGTACAGTACCATGCTCAATTGCATTGGCACCATGCCGGACCGGTCAGCCATATTAGCTGTGCCCGGTAGTCACGTTCATGACTATGGCAAATCAGCACGAGCAGGGCGAAAGTTGGGTCATGTGACAGTGCGTGGTGATGATAGAACGGCAGTTGCCAATGCAGTGGAAAGCATAGAGTACCTGTTTAAGAAAACAAACCCATAAATTAAGTGTTATCTTACCGAGCATAGTATACTCACAAAAACAGATAAAGATACGAAGCCCCTTTTTCTGCCTGTACAGAAATACTTGACTTGACGTATTGTCATTGTCGGGTACACTATATTGTATCTTTTTGTGGAAAGCAGAATCGGGGTACGAGAATATATGGCTTACTATACACGCGAAACGTTACCCGATCAACCGGTTCTTGGCGCACGTCGCCCGACGATTAACGAGTATTTTCTTTCCAGCTATACTATGAGTATATATAGTGGCTGTGAATTTGCTTGCCCCTATTGTGATGGCTGGGCGTATAATCCGCGCTCATTTAGTGATGTTGTACGGATCCCGCTTGAATTACCCAAACGGCTTAAGGCCGATTTGATGAGCGTCGACCGGGGTGATCTGGTGAGCATCACGGCCTTGAGTGATCCCTATCAGCCGGTGGAACAAAACTATCGTTTGACACGCCATGTGTTGCAGGTCTTTGCCGAATTTGGTCAACCCTGTCTGTTGCTGGTCAAAGGGCTGGGCGTGCTTGATGATATTCCGCTGTTGCAAAAGATTCACGAGCGCAGCCTGGCGGTGGTGATGACAACGTTGCTTACGGTTGATCGGCATATGGCCGAACGTTTGGAAGGCAAAGCACCACACCGGCCTTGCGCCTGGATATGTTGAAGACGCTCAAACGAACAGGTATTCCGGTGGGGGTTGCCTTACTGCCGTTAATGCCCTATGTCAATGATACCGATTATGCGATGCGTGGGCTGATGCAGGCATGTGTTGATGTTGGCGTTGATTTTTTGATCTGGGACTATTTGCATATTCCCAACAAGCGCCATCGCAACCGTGTGAATGAATTGTTGGGTCGCATTGGTTCCTATCCGGTTAGCTATTACCGCGATGTGTATGGTCAGGAGACACTGCCAAACGCAGCGTATCGCCAGGAACGCAATGAAGAAATCTTGTGGCGCTGTGATAGCCTGGGGTTGTCGCCACGGTTGCCGCATCAGCTCTATGCTGGCCGATTGAAACCGGCGAACGAAGCGGCACTCTTTCTCAAGCACCTGGCGTTTCGTGATGCGACGCAAAAGCGAACACATATGGCCAATATGCAACGCCAGATGGCAGATTTGATCTATCGTGGTGAAGCAACCCGCGAACAGATTGCCAATATACCAGGCTGGCCGACTCTCTTCGATATCCTTGGATTGCAAAAAAGCCTTAACAGCTGGATACGTGAGCTGTTATGCCGGCCTGATGAACCTGATCGCGCAAGCGATGAAAGAGTTGTTGTCGTAGCTCTTTTAACAGCGTTTGATACCCAAGACTCTGTATCGGATCAGTAAACATAATCAAGGCATCTTCATTGTTATCAGTGTAGTACCGTTTGCGTGTGCCGACCGGCTGAAACCCATACTTCAGGTAGAGATTCTGGGCAACCATATTGGAGACCCGCACTTCCAGTGTAAGGGTACTCGCCTGCAACTCAATGGCCTGATCGATCAGCCATTGAGCAGCAATTCGCCAATACCAGCACCACGATAGAGCGGCTCAACGGCGATCATGGTGATATGGCCCTCATCAATCACCAGAGATAAACCGCCATAACCGATAATCGGATCAGGCCGGTTCGTCGCATCGACGGTTTGCTGCTCATCCAAAAAGAATCCGACGATCAGAGAACTAATCAAACGGCCCCAACGTTGCAGCGACTCGGGAGGGCGCGATGGGGGGAGTGCATGACTGGTGCGTGCAACGAGATAGCGATGGATATCACGGTTGCGTAGTTCACGCCGGTAGGTACTGGCCGACCAGGGTGTTTTGAAGCAAGCCAACTCAACTTGTTGAACTGGCTCAATATCTGCTTCAGTCATTGGTTCAAGGTAATAATACAAACCTGCACCCTACTCCTGTGGTTGCACCAGTGAGCGTGCCGATTCGGCAAAAATCATGTGTTCATAAGCGCCATCTTTGCCAAACCCACCGCCTGTCTGAAAGGTCCCGGTCACTTCGACCAATCCCCAGACATAGCTATTGTTTGGACCAACGTTGAGACGAGTTGATTCTTCTGGTGGGAAGCCTTCCAGCCAGATAGGCTGACGGTCATCACGGCTAATGGGCTGTGGGCTACTCCCGCCCTCTTCTACGGCAATGCCTTCGGCCAGCACCCAGATAATCGAGTTCCAAAAATAATAGCCGCGTGTGGTAATCACCTGACCATTGTACGCATCGGGGTTGGTTGAAAGTTCTACCAGCGATACCTGACCCTCGGGCAGCGGCTCATCCGAAATGGTATGTTCAGTATATTGAATTTGTTCAATGGGTTCGGCATTGGCAATGTTCAGACGGTATTGATACTGACCGTCGGGGCCATAGTTGCCGTTGGCTTCAAATTGCCCGGTGACCCGCACAAAACCATACACCGAGTCGCCTGGTCGGTGCAGTGATTCGGTCACCTCCGGTGGAAAACCATCGACCCAGATGGGGTCGCCTAATGGCTGAGCATCCAGTCCACTATCCAGGGTACTGTACCCCAGTGCCAGCACCGAAATCGACGGGCGATCGGGTTGGGCCGGTAACCAGACATAGGCCCCATTAACGGTGATCTCTTGATTGGCATATTGCGCAGCATTGTTGATGACGTCCTGGACATACAGCTCTCCGCCAGCATTACCACATGTGTTCAACACCAGAACATTGGCTAAAAGAAAGATGGCGAGGAGCAGTGGCCGCCACGACAAATGTGTCATGTCTTTTCCTCGAACGATTGCAAGGTATCCATAGTGCAGCATTATACCACAGGAACGATCAGATGCAGAGAGAATCGAGGCGGGAGACGCAGCGTTGAAACATGTTGAAAAGGATTGTAAGGAAATCTGGCAGGTTCTTGCATGATGCACTGCTTGTTTATCAACAAAAGAATGTCAAAGATAGAAAAAAGGGAACGATCAAGGACGTTCTTTTTTCACATTTACTCAAAATAACCCCAAAAAGCAGAACAATGAGAAAAAGAACATTATTTCTTTACGGTTAATCTTTCTTTTTGTGCATATCTTTTCTTAAATAAAACGATTTTTCCTGTAAAACAAGCTGTCTTGACATCTGAACGCGAGAACAGTATTATTACCGTACCGTTACATATTAGTTCATGAACGACTCTCGTTGCACAACGAGGCGGTTTTACTGCGATTCCGCTTTCGTCTGATGCACATTAACAACTATATCAGGAGGGTATTTGTGTCAGAGTTACTCTGGGCTGTTCCAGTGCTCATTATTGGGCTGGCAGTGGGTGTGGCTCTGGGGGTTCTGTGGTCTCGCAATGGTGCCGCAGCACGTATGCAGCAAAAAGAGACTGAAGCACGTTTGTTGCTCGAGGCAGCACGGGCAGAGCAAAAAGAACTGCTGCTTCAGGCCAAAGATGAAGCGCTACGTATTCGTACCGAAGCTGAGGCCGAAATCAGAGAAACGCGACAGGGGCTCCAGAAACACGAAGAGCGATTGCAACGGCGTGAAGAAAACCTTGACCGCAAGCTCGAAGCACTTGAGCGACGGGAACGGCAGATCCAAAATCGTGAACGCCAGATTGAGCTGTTGCATCAAGAGGCTGAACGGCTCAAGGCCCAGCAAGCCATTGAAATAGAGCGTATCTCGGGATTAAGCTACGAAGAAGCACGTGAGATTATTCTAGCGCGGGTTGAGCAGGAATCGCGTGAGGATATGGCACGACGGATTCGCGAAACGGAACAGGCTGCACGTGAAGAGGGAGATAAAACAGCCCGAAAGATCGTTGCTATGGCGATCCAACGCTGTTCTACCGATTATGTCGCCGAATTGACGGTATCAACAGTCCATCTTCCCAGTGAAGAACTCAAGGGGCGGATCATTGGTCGTGAAGGTCGCAATATTCGTGCATTTGAACAGATTACTGGTGTCGATATTATTGTTGATGATACGCCCGAAGCCGTCACGCTCTCTTGTCATGATCCGGTCCGGCGTGAAGTAGCACGAGTAACCCTGATCAAGCTTTTGAAAGATGGCCGGATTCACCCGGCCCGAATTGAGGAAGTGTTTGGCAAAACCCAGCAAGAGATTGACCAGATCATGCGCGAAGAGGCTGAACGCGTTGCCTATGAAGCCAATGTCCAGGGCATTCATCCCGATTTGCTCAAGCTGCTGGGGCGACTGAAGTACCGAACCAGTTATGGGCAGAATGTCTTACAGCATTCCCTGGAATGCTCCTTACTTGCGGGCAATATGGCTGTCGAACTCGGAGCCAATGTGCATGTGGCTAAAACCGCTGCTTTACTGCATGATATCGGTAAAGCTGTTGATCATGACGTAAAAGGTCCACATGCACTGATTGGTGCAGATATTGTGAAGCGATTGGGGCGATCAAGTGCGATTGTACATGCCATCGCCGCACATCATAACGAGGAAGAACCCAAAACAGTAGAAGCCTTTCTGGTACAAGCAGCCGATGCGATTTCGGGTGGGCGGCCAGGCGCCCGCCGCGAAACATTGGACCTGTATGTGAAACGTCTGGAGGCCATGGAAATCATTGCAACATCGTTCGGTGGGGTTCATCGAGCATTTGCCGTGCAAGCCGGTCGGGAAGTACGGGTGATGGTCCAACCAGAAGCCATTGACGATCTTACGAGCATTCAGCTGGCTCGCAAAGTCGCGCGTAAGATCGAAGAAGTTTACAATATCCTGGTCAAATCAAAATAACCGTTATTCGCGAAACTCGTGCAGTCGATTATGCACGCTAAAGAACCAGAGACAATGGCTTTCTCTGGTGGTCTCCGATAGGGATGTTCTATCTGACCTGACGCGTGCCTCTGCCCTGATTGTACGACTCTATCTCTATCACATATACATGAGGAGGTCTCAGTAGCTATGAGAGGCAATGGTTCATCAAGCGATCTTATCGCAACCACGCAAAACAATCTAATAGAAACAACAAAGGAGGACACCATGATGGACGTAGTACCGTCCCTTGTGCCGGTTAATGGCGCGAGCGTAGCACCGGTATGTGCTGAAACAGTCACTGAAGTATTAAAAGTGTCAACCCGATCACGACCGAGCGCAGTTGCTGGAGCCATTGCGGGCGTTATTCGCGAAAGCGGTGTGGCCGAAGTTCAATCGATTGGCGCTGGTGCAACGAACCAGGCGGTGAAAGCCGTCGCCATTGCACGAAGTTATCTCGATGAAGAGGGCATTGATATTATGTGTGTGCCTTCCTTTATTGATGTATCGATTGACAATGAGGAACGAACGGCTATCCGACTCCTGGTGGAGCGCCGGCCCGCATAATCAAGGGGCAACGGCGTAGCAAAACGCGCTTTTTCGCTACGCCGTTGTAGTACCAGGATGCAGGATGCAGGACCAGGAATACATTCCAGGCGCATAGAACACGGTTCAATCGATGCCTTTACCGGTCCATGCTAGTCATCAAGCCATCAAGGGGCGAGTGGTTTCTTCGGCGCAACAACTGCTCACCAGTGCTGCATTGCTCTATGCCATGGGGATGGTCATCCTGTCATGGCTCTGGCAACGACACCCAAAGTGCCTGCTATCGCCCTGGGTCGAGGCATCTAGCCTCTTTGCCCCTTATACCTTTCTGCCTGTCCTACCGCTCTGTCTGGTTGCGATAGTCAGGCGCTGGTGGTTACTGCGACTGACTGTGGTCTTGCTGCTCGGGCTTTTTGGCTCCTGGTTTGGTCCGTTCTTCTGGACCGGATCAACCCACAAGTCAGTCAGCGTAGGTGTCCCGATTGGGTATTCTTCGTTGCTGGCTGGTTGCCCTGGTTGGCGTAGCGAAGGAGCATCGTTGGGCTTGGCATAGAGCGCAGGCGAGGCAAGATTTTGGTATAACGAACAGGCGGCAAGGGTGAGTAACGTAAAGAGTGTAGTTATCGGAAACGAATA
>JAAURD010000286.1 GCA_012034075.1 Chloroflexaceae bacterium
TCACTCTTTGAGCTGGTTCGCGCGATCAATACAGCGCGTGATGCCGGTGTGAGCGGCGACGTGTTTGAACAGGCACAGGCAACCCTGCGTGAGCTGGCCGGGGTGCTGGGTCTGAGCCTTGAATCGACTGAGGATGGGCAACCCGAGGCTGCGCCCTTTATCGATCTCTTGCTGGAGGTGCGGATGGCTTTGCGTAAGGCGCGGCAGTACGAACTCGCCGATATGATTCGCCAGCGCCTGAGTGATCTGGGTATCACGCTAGAGGATACCCCACAGGGCACGCGTTGGTCGGTTTAGCCGCAAACCCAGAGGGCGCAGCGTATGCTCATGCTGCGCCCCGGTAGACCAATTGCTCAGAGGACCCTAATGCCCATTATGCTCGTGCTGAAAATGCTCCACGAGATGCTGGGTCAGATGCTGTGGCACCTGCTCGTAATGATCAAACTTCATGGTGAACCGACCGCGTGCCTGGCTCAACGAGCGTAAGTCTGTGACGTATCGCTGGCACTCCGCCAGTGGCACATGCGCCGTAATGGTCAGCTTGCCCTGGCCCGCCGGCAGCATGCCCAGGACACGTCCACGCCGTGTATTCATATCACCCATAATATCGCCGGCGAATTGCTCAGGCACCGTAATCTCAAGTTCATAGATTGGCTCGTTGATCACGGGTTGGGCCTTATGCGCGGCAAGTTTAAACGCCTGGGCGCCAGCAATCTTAAACGCAATCTCCTTGCTATCGACCGGATGTTCTTTGCCATCAAAGACAGCCACCCGCACATTCAGCAACGGATGGCCGGCCAGCACCCCTTCTTGCATGGCTTCGCGCACACCCTTTTCGATAGCCGGCATAAAGCCTCGGCTGATGACGCCACCGACAATCTCGTTCACAAATTCCAACGGGTCATCGCGCTCCACATCCGCTGGTAGTGGTTCTACCCGGAGCGTCACATCAGCAAACTGCCCGGCACCACCGCTCTGCTTCTTATGGCGATACTGTGCTTCGGCCGTGACCTGAATCCCCTCAATATAGGCAATCCGTGGCAGATCTATATCGACATGGGTGCTAAACTTGCGTTGCATCCGTTCGGCTACCACATCCAGATGGCTTTCGCTCAAGCCCGAGAGCAGCGTCTCGCCGGTATGTGCATCACGCGAAATCTGCAAGGTCGGGTCTTCTTCCAGCATATGGCCCAGCGATGATCCCAGTTTATCCAGGTCTGAACGATCATGCGGCTTGACCACCGCGGTAAAAGCGACCTGCGGAAAGACAATGGGCGCTAAACGCAATGGATGATCATGACTCGACAATGTATCGTTGGTCAGGCCCTCGACCAACTTGGTCGTTGCGCCAATGTCGCCCGGCCCAATGGCCGCTACATCGGTAGTCTGGCGGCCCACGATGGTATACACATGCCCAACCCGTTCATCTTTACCTACCCGATGATTGTAGACACTTGAATTGGCCGAAAATGTGCCGCTATAGACGCGGAACAGGCTCATCTTGCCATATGGGTCAGCAATGGTCTTGAAGACCAGGGCGGCTAACGGGCCATTGGCATCTGGCTGCAACACCAGCGGGTCACCGCTATCGAGTTCGGCCGCGGTTGCCATGGTCCGTGCAGCGGATGGCACTGAGTCGATTATGCAATTGAGCAACTGTGCGACACCACCAGTATCCAGAGCCGAACCGCAAAAGACCGGCACAATGCTGCCATTGGCAATACCAGAACGCAGGCCCTGTAAAAGCTCTTCGGGGGTCAACGCATCTTCACCGCTCTCCAGATACTTTTCGATCAGGTCATCGTTGGTTGCCGCAATCTTGTCGATCAGTTCAGTCCGCCATTCATGCATCTGGGCATCCAAATCTGCTGGCACCGGACCTTCAACAAAGCTGCCATCGTGTTTGTCGCCCTCCAGGAAAGCAATTTGCTGACGGAGCGAAATAATACCTCGAAAGTTTGCGGCTGCACCAATGGGGATTTGCAGAGGTGTCACCGCCGGGTCGAGCATAGCGCGGGCTTGCTCAATACAGCGGAAGAAGTTCGCATTATCGCGGTCCATTTTGTTGATAAACAACATACGTGGAATATTGGCTTTGACCGCCATCTCCCACACCATTTCGGTGCCAACTTCAACCCCGGCAGAGGCATCAATCACAATCAGAGCGCCATCGACTACGCGCATTGCGGCAGCCATGTCGCCCATAAAGTCGGCATACCCTGGCGCATCAAGCAGATTAATCTTCCGCTCTTGCCATTCAATCGGCACCACTGAGAGGTTAATCGACATTGACCGCCGGTGTTCATCGGGATCATAGTCACTGACCGTGTTGCCGTCTTCCACACGTCCCATGCGTGTCGTTGCATGGGACACCAGTAGCATCGCTTCGGTCAGGGTGGTCTTACCACAGCCACCATGACCAAAGATCCCTACATTGTGAATATATTCTGGTTGATACGATTGCATCATTGTCCTCCTTGACAATAATCAGGAATCCTGAACGGATACCTTGACGAAGGTCTATTCTCGGCTGGTTCACCCGCCGTTCGGCCCGAACAGGCTGAGCGAATCAGTGAATATTAACTAAATATTATAACGGGTTTTGCGGTATCGTCAACTTGCACAACATTGCAACATCAATCTCATGCGAATCACCCGGTATCTGGAAACCAGCATTGTTGATCAAACGAGCAACGCCGCCCAGATCAGGAACGGCCTGTTCGAGCATACGGATAACATCGGCATCTATGTCTCAGTGCCAACCAAGCCCTCACCGCCATCGATAGACAGCACGCTCCCCGTCGCAAAATCGTTGCTAGCAAGAAAGACCATGGCCTGGGCGATATGCTCCGGTGTGCCAATGCGCTTCAGTGGCAACATATCGGCAAGGCTATCAAGCACGGCGGGCGAGGCCCCAGCGGGCACCAGCACCGGGCCGGGCACCACACAATTGACCCGAATCTGGTGTTCGGCCAGCGCCTTGGCGGAAACACGGGTGAGCATCAAGATGCCCGCCTTGGCAATGCTATGGTGGCCACGTTCGGCCCAGCCATGCAGCCCGCTATTATCGCTAATATTGAGAATGACACCGCCACGACCGCCCGTAATCATCAGGCGGGCCGCATGCTGGGTCGCCAGAAAGGGCGCTCGCAGATTGGTATCGATGACCGAGTGCCACTCCTCCAGGCTGATATCCAGCAGCTGGTTGCGCTTAAAGTTGGCCGCACTATTCACCAGCACATCCAGCCGGTCATAGTGCGCTTGAATGTCTTTGAACAGTTGTTCAATCGCAGCCGGGTCGGCCAAATCGGCCTTCAGCACCAGTGCCTCGACCCCGGCGGCGCGGGCTTCTTCGGCAGCACTGGCGGCATCGGCATCGGAGTTGCCGTGATGAATAACCACGTGCGCTCCCCGTTCGGCAAAAGCCAGCATAATCGCTCGACCCACCCGCCGGGCCGATCCAGTCACACAGACCACTTGTCCCTTGAAATCAGGCTGCATATGATGATTATTCCTCTCTTATCGAAACATCAGGTAAACATTGGACAATGCGAACGGATGCTTGCATTGTCTGCTCACGGCTGCAAGCCGCACCTAACCGGTGATGGTACAACTTCTGATCTCTCCCTTAACTTCGGTAGCATTCCTGCAACCGCTCAATCAGATGATCACCGATGCGTAAGGCATTGGCAATAGTAGTAATACCAAATTCGGGTGATCACTGGTATGCACTGGAGCACAGGCGTCTCGCCTGCCGGAACGCGGAGCGCCTGCTTTGTAGGGCGCAGCGTGCTGCGCCCTACAAAGCAGGCTGCAAGCCGCGCTATGTCTCATGTGGTCATCGCAACCCGCTCCTTCTATGTGTTTGCTGCTTGAAGCAAGGGCCAGAGTTCGTGATAGATGCGCAAAAAGACCTGTTCCACAACGGCTTCGGGATCATCCATTGTCGCAAAGTCATCATACCAGACCAACGGGCCGCCAAAGCCAGGCGTATCCAGATGCACGAGCGCCGGCATGTTCGTGCGACTATAGCCGCTATCAGGCAGTGGCCAGGCGTATGCATAGAGGTAGGGCCGCGCGATGCCGTCGCTATAGGGCGCAAACCCGAAGTTCATATGAGGCTGGTCTTCGCTGGCGTGCTCGCTGGCGAAAACCAGGAAGGACAGATCAAAATGCTCTGGCCAGACGACAATCGGCGTCATAGGGGCAAACAGCCGCGCCCGGAAACGCGCTGTGGCGGTGAAGATGCGATACAGGGCCTGGGCATAATCGGCGGCCTGCTGCGGATTGACCACCAGCGGCGTGGTGTTGTTGAGCGCTGCTTCGTGACCGCTCTCGTTTTTGGCAACTTCAAGCGTATGGCCGCGTTCGGCCAGCACATGCAGCAGCGCCTGCGCCTTGCCCTTGGCCTCGTCCGATCTTCTGCCCGATCTTCTGCCCGCGTGCGAGCAGCTCTTCTTCGATGGTCATGTACATCCCCCGTGCGGGTGTGCTGAGGGCCTTGATGAAGGTGCGCCGCAGCGGCGAACCGATGTCGAAGACAGAGATGACGTACACCCACAACGCCTCGACGTCATCTGGTCTCTTGTGTCTCAGGAGCACGTCCACGAGCGGCGCAAGCTTCGCCATGCGCGCCCTGGTGAGGCTCCGTGGGTTGCCATAGGCGTGGAGCAGTGCCCTTGCGAGCTCCACGAGCGCCCGGACTGCCGGCGGAGCCTTGCGGTCGCCGAGCACCGAGCCCGCGAAGTCGTCGACGTACATCACCACCTCGAATGGTGCCCCGAGCACCCGACGAAGCCCAGGTGGAACATCGAGGATCGCCGAGAGCTGGGTTGGAGTGTCCGCGCGGGATGCTGGGTGAGCAGGAGCGGGAGGATGAACGGCAGCCTGCGCCGCCGGGGATGCTCACGCACGAAGCGATCCCATTCCTCTCCGGCGTAGAGCAGCGCACGCCACGGCATCCGCGGCTCGCAGGTGGAGCGGTGCTCGACCACCACGTAGATCGCGATGCGCTTCCCCCGCATGCAGCGCGTCGACGCGGAAGCAGAGGTCGGGCTCGCGGGTTGCGCAGCCGGTG
>JAAURD010000287.1 GCA_012034075.1 Chloroflexaceae bacterium
TGAGCCATCACCCGCCGATGTTCCTGAGTCACCACCTACTGATGCGCCTGAGCCATCGCCCACCGATGCGCCTGAGCCATTACCAACTGATGGGCCGGATTTGGAAGCAACGTTGGCAGCATTGGAAGCTGAAGCGGCTCAAATCGAGAAGGATGCGCTGCAAGCAACGATTACAGCGCTGGAGGCCGAAAACAGCGCAGCCGAAGCCGCCAGAGTAGCCGAGCCACCGGGTGTGGATCGCCCACCAATCCAGGGACGGAGCAGTTGGGTCGCCGTAGAACCAATCTGGGCGATGCAACCACAAACGCCTGACCGTATCATACTCTCGCATGAAGGATCTGCGAAACTCTGTTGCGATGATATTGATCCACGTGACCGCATACACGATATTCAACAATATCAGATGAATCAAAACGGTTACTACGATATTGGGTATCACTATATTATCGCACCTGATGGCACAATTTATGAAGGACGTGATCCTGGTTTTCAAGTGGAAAGTGGCTTTACCGGGCCAAAGCATCAGCAAGATGTGGATGGCATGATTATTATTGGTGTGCTGGGCAATTATGATATCCAGCAACCGACAGCAGCAACCATCCGTTCGATTGAGTGGTTGATGGCATGGTTGTGCCAGCAGCATGGCCTATCTTCACAGGCTATTGACCAATGGCGGAACCTGACAGACACCACCAGCCCCGGAGCATTTATGCCAGGGAACGCAACATTTCGGCAAAATGTGAGCGATGTGATGCAGGGAAGACGGTCACCGTAAGGTTCTTGAAAAGGGGAAAATAGATGCTTATCTGTCTTGATCAACGTTCACATTCCGGGTGTCAGGCACACAACCCTGATAATGCCACCAGGTGTCAGCAATGCGGCCGCGATTTGCGTTTCGCATTGAAGTTGCAGGACCCTGGTACCGTGATTGGAAACTATCGCATTGAACAGGTGATAGGTCATGGTGGCTTTGGTGCAGTGTATGAGGCCACACAACGCACATCAACCGGATCGAAGGTGGCACTCAAAGAGAACTTTGAATCGGATATGATTCAACGGTTTCAGCGTGAGTTTCAGGTGTTACGGGCGCTCAAGCACGATAATTTGCCACGCTATGATGCGATGTTTGAGCAAGATGGCAATGCGTATCTGGTGATGGAGTTGGTTGTGGGGCAGAACCTGGAAGAGATTTTGCAAAGGAATCAGCACCGCTTATGGTGGCGCAGGTCCTGGCCTATTCGGTGCAGTTGTGCGATGTGTTGAACTATCTGCATCGACAGAATCCGCCGATTTTGCATCGTGATATTAAGCCCGCCAATATTCGGCTGACGCCCGATGGTCTGATCAAGCTGGTCGATTTTGGCTTGTTGAAACAGGGCACGGGACCAACAACCCGCCGTGCGCTGACACCCAACTACGCCCCGCTGGAGCAGTGGGGGCAGGGTGGGCAGCATACTGATGCGCGGAGCGATATTTATAGCCTGGGCGCAACGCTCTATCACTTGTTAACCGGCCAACTGCCGCTGCCGGCGGTGGATCGCATTTCCCAGGGGGGTGATACTTTACCTTCACCGTTAACCTATAATGCTCAGCTACCTCCGAATGTGGTATATGCTATTGTCAAGGCGCTCGCTATCAAGCCCGAGGATCGGTATCCTGATGCCGAAAAAATGAAACATGATCTGGTGAGCGGAACAAAAGCGCTAACCGAACCCTATGTCGGGCCGACCAGAGTGCCAGGGGCGGATGCACCGACACGGGTGGTGCCTGTACCCGTAAGCGAACCAAGGACACCAACCGTCAAAAACCACGCTGGCTTTTGTCGTCAATGTGGCGAGCCATACCAGAATGATGAGATTTATTGTCAGAAGTGCGGACGGCCTATTTCGATCCAATCGCGAGTGTGTTCCCGCTGTAAAGGCAAAAATGCGTTGAATGCACGTTTTTGTACAAAATGTGGCAATGCTTTGTAAGGAATGTAGTACGACCGCAACAGAGAAAAAGGATTGTTTGCTATGGCGCAGATACCACAACAACCGGCGGCATCTCCGGCTCCAACATCAGCGCTCACGCCTTTTGTACGTGTGCAGATACCACAACAACCCCCAAAAGATATCCCTTTAGACCATCATTGCATCACCATCGGTCGCGCATTGGAGAACGATATTGTACTATCGCCCACAATGATATCGAAGTCCCATGCCCGCATCGAATGGACCGACGGGGCCTGGCAGTACATCGATACCAGCAGTAACGGCAGCTACCACAACGGAACGCGTTTACCCAGAGACCGCCACATCAAGCTGCAGCCGGGCGACACGCTGCTGCTGGGCGCCAGCGGCAATGAAGCAGTGGTGATAACGTATACCGACCCGGCGAGCACACCAGCGCAGCCAGGTGCCGGCCAACCAACTATTTCGCTGAAGCCGCCCCAACCAGGCCAAGGCAAGACATCACTGGTGATTGGGCGCAATCCGCAGAGTGATATTCCGTTAACGTCGCCCAACGTCTCGTGGAAGCATGCCCGGCTGGATATTGGGCCACAGACCACGTTGGTTGATTTAGAGAGTTCAAATGGGACGTTTGTTAATGGTCAACGCATTCATCGAACGCATACCCTCAAACAGGGTGATCGGATCCAGATTGGACCTTTTCGCCTGGCCTACGATGGTTCAACGATTCAGCCGTTACCGGCAACGCAGGGCGTGCGTTTACAGGGAATTAACTTGGTAAAAGTTGGCCGCAAGCAAAAACGTATCTTGCATGATGTATCGCTTTCGATTGAGCCATGCGAATTTGTTGCCCTGGTAGGCCCGAGCGGTGCAGGCAAATCAACCCTGATGCGGTCACTCAGTGGCTTTGATCGAGCAGAGGGGACCGTCATGGTCGATGGAGATAATCTGTACGAGCAGTTTGATCTCTATCGGGCCGATATTGGTTATGTGCCACAGGATGACATTATTCACCGCAATCTCACCGTGCGTCAGGCACTGCGGTATGCCGCGCGGCTACGGTTACCGCCCGATACAGCCAAGCATGAGATAGAGGATCATGTGAATCGGGCCTTGCAACAGGTTGAAATGCAAGGCCACGATAGCAAGCTCATCTACCAATTGAGTGGAGGACAACGGAAACGCGTGAGCATTGCGGTGGAGCTGCTGGCCCGACCCAAGCTCTTTTTTCTGGATGAGCCGACATCGGGGCTGGATCCCGGGCTTGAGCAGACGATGATGAAAACGCTGCGTAAACTTGCCAAAGAAGAGGCGCAGACCATTATTCTGGTGACTCATGCCACCGCCAATATTAGCGAATGTGATCATGTGTGCTTTATGGCGCAGGGACATCTGGTGTATTTTGGGCCGCCCGATGAGGCATTATCGTTTTTTGGCTTACCTCCCAACGATATGAACGGCTTTGCCAAAATCTATACCATGATTGATGATCCTGATCCCAAAGAGGCCGTCAAAAAGGCCCAGGATTGGGAAAAACGCTACCAGGCATCACCCCAATACCAGCAATATATGGATAGCCGCAAGACACCAGCCGGCGGCATCAGACACGTGCAAGCGCAACGCCAACTGCCACGGGTTGATGTGTGGATGCAATTTCGCGTCTTGACCCAGCGCTATATGGATCTGGTCTTTCGTGATAAGATGCTGCTCTTTATTTTACTCGCGGTCATGCCCATTATCGGCCTGCTGCTGCTCATCGTTTCAGAGCCTTCGTGGCTCACGGGCGATACAGCTGCCGTGATTGAAGAAAAACTCACCGAACAACTGGCCGATGGTGATCCATTTGCGTTTTATGAGATTGTGGGCAAGGGCCAGCAGCTGCTCTTTATGATGGCATTGGCAACCGTGTTGCTGGGCGTCTTTGCTGCCGCCAGCGAGATTGTGAAAGAGCAGGCGATTTATCGGCGTGAGCGCATGGTGGGGTTGCGCATTTTGCCCTATCTATCCTCCAAAGTGATGGTCTTGTTTGGGTTTGCGTTGCTGCAATCATTCCTGCTCTTGCTGGTGCTTGGCTTGCGCATCCAACTGCCCGAACAGGGGATTTTCTGGCCGACTTTTGCCGAAATGTATATCACCCTGGTGTTTGGCGCATTGGCGGCCATTCTTATGGGGTTGTGTATTTCGGCATTGGTGCCAAACTCAGATGTTGTCGCCTATGTGGTGCTGGTCGTCCTCTTTTCGCAGATTAGTTTTGCAGGCATTCTCTTTCAGGATATTCCCTCGATGACAACGACACCGATTTTATCACGCTGGGTGGTAGAAGGTCTGGGATCATCGGTGAATATGGAAGCGTTGGATGAAACGGGCCTGATTCGCCTGCAACCCGACCCGATCACCGAGGAAGTAGAATTTGAGGTGGAGAAACCCGATGACAATTGGGAACCGTTCACAATGACTACCGAGTTGCAAACATTTGAAGGATGTGCTGGCCCTATTCCGGTACCAATGTGTACGCCCAATGAGCCGATAACTGTCACCGAGACATTGACGAAAGAGGTAACCGTCGAACCCGATGTGATTGAAAAGGCATGGCCGCACAAATTTCCGATCCTCAGCTATGACTCGTCTTTCCAGCATCTCGTGATGATCTGGTTGATTGAACTTGCGTTTGCGCTCGTTGCGGGCATAGTAACCGTGGTGATTCTGTTGCGAAAGGACCTTTGAGCAAGCGTAGGTGCAATACCGTATGACAGAAAGGGGAAAGGTCTTGGTGATGCGTGTTGTGTTGGTCTGGAGTATCGTGCTGGGCATTGTCTGGAGTGTCGCAGGCCATCAACCGGTGGCAGCGCAATCTGATGCCGCTTGTTTTGCCGAAACCGGTTTGTGTATTGACGGGCCTATTCGGACGTTTTGGGAGCAGCATGGTGGCCTGCCCGTCTTTGGCTATCCCATCACCCCGCAACGCGAAGAGCGGATCGATGGTCAGGCGTTACAGGTGCAATGGTTCGAGCGCAACCGCCTGGAATTGCACCCCGAAAACGAACCGCCGTATGATGTGCAACTCGGTCGTCTGGGGGCCGATAGGCTGGCAGCACAGGGGCGCGACTGGCTGGCTTTTC
>JAAURD010000288.1 GCA_012034075.1 Chloroflexaceae bacterium
GACCGCGTGGCATCGCCTCCCCTCTCCCCTTGTGGGAGAGGGGCCGGGGGGTGAGGGGTTACGAAGGGCCGGGGGTGAGGGGCTGGCATCGTCTACACTGTTAGCCCTTCAACACCCTCATAGCTTCATCGATGTTCGCACTCTGGAGATAGAGCAAAACCTGATCGATGATATGTTGCCGTTGTTCCTCAGTCAACTGCATGTTGCGTGGTTCGCGTGCTACTCGAACCATCTGAGTCATGCGTAACCCCTCTTGTCCAGGCTGAGCATGGTGAACCATCTGGGCCAGCAGCAACGCATCATAGATGCCGGGCTGTCCGGCAAGGATAGGTGAGTGGGTATTGACGAACAATTGCCGAAGCGGGCGATGCTGCTGGGTCGGGTCGTGAAAGTCGGTTGCCAGGTTGCGCAGCAGCTGGGCCACGTGAGCAAGCTGAAACGGGTGGACGCCATGTTCTGGTTCTTCCAGACAGAGCAACCCCTGGTGCTCCGGGTCGTTCTTCAGCGTCACCAGAGTCAGCATGCGCAGCGTGCTATCGGACAACACGCGCGATGAGAAGATTTGACCATCTTCGGTGTGTGCTCGAATAAGCGAGCGATCACGGTCCGTATCGGTGTCAAGCGAGATACTGGTGATACCGGGCACAAGATGTGCCAGGTCCCGCGAGATGTTCGTCATGAGCAGGGCATCTTTTCGTTGGAGCCGCGCTAATGCATTGGGCACGTTGTGGGTATCGGCAGCAATCACATTTGACGCCAATATCGCACCGGGTTGGCGCAGAACGGCCGGGTTCAGCTGCGGGAAACGCCATGAGCGCATCTCCTCACGCACGGCCAGAGCGTGGGGAAATTCGGTATTGCTCACACTGCTCAAGATGGTTCGTTCAAGCTGTTCAGCGACAATCGATTTTAATCCGCTATGACCATCCTGATGAAGGGCGATGTTATGGGCATTGGTCGAGATAAAGGGGCTGCTGCGCCCACCGGTGAGTCTCGGCAGCCAGTTACCAATCGTCTTGTCAACATAACGGCGGACCCAGGTATCGCTGCCACGCGGAATAGGTGACAGATGCTCATGCACAACCGAGAGTCGTTCCATGCCATGTTCATCATATTGTCGAGCAATGGTTACTTTATACCGCAGCCGCGTAAATTTGAGTTCGACCGTCGTCCCCCAACTATCCTTGATAGAACGGTTGATCAGAAGTTCGACCGCTATGCTCATGCGATTGGTGGGTTGACCATTGGGCAAGAGGCGAAAGAGTTCGCCCGACTCACCCCGCAGGTCTTGAAATGCGGTGTGCAAATCGGTATCAGCAAGACGAGCAAGCAGGTGCAGGGCATCGAACAGATTGCTTTTGCCCGTGCCATTCAGGCCAACGATAACCTGGAACGGACCAGGTTCAAGGATAAAGTCATGAAAAGTCTTAAATCCATCGATCTCAATCCGTGTGATCACCTCTGTGTCTCCTTCATGCTCATGGTTTTGCTGTTCCCTACTCGCACGCGATAACCACAACCGGTGGGTCCGCTTGTGCCACGTATAGTATACTACATAATAGGCATTCTATTGCACTATCTCGCCGATCCGGCAGATCTTTTAATCTGTTCGTCACATAGGCTTAACGGTTTCTTAACACAGAGTCGGTACAATATGTATTGGCTTTATGCATACTGCTTCATGCAATGACGTTGATGAAAGTGGCGAGCAAGGGTTCACCAACAACAGGACAAATATTGTGGCTATGACAAAAAGTATCCCTTCGACACCGTCTTCTGTGCCGAAACCGCACCGCCATGCACTGTCTATGGTCGTATCCAGCTGGAGTAAAGCCGGAATACGCACCAAAATCCTGCTCCCGCTGACGCTGCTCATGATTCTCTCGCTCATCGGGAGTACGGTCGGCTTTATTATCAGTACCAATACCACCCGCAATAGTATTCTCGACCGTCAACTCGAAGAGGAAGCACGCCGCTTCAGCGCATCGCTGGCCTTGCGTGAAAAGACCGTCAAGGAGAGTGCCCAACTGATTGCCGGATCGCCCGAAGTCGTTGATACACTGAGTAAGCGCTATGAGACCAATGAGTCAGACCTGGATAATCTCTTGACCATGGATGATCGGGTCGTCCGTGCTCAAGAACGCTTTCGCCTTGATCAAATCCTCGTCTTTGATGCCACAGGACAGACCCGCACCAATATTGCCCCCTCACATCTCGAGCCGTTGAGTTTTACGATTCAAGATGCATTGCCCTGTCAGACCCAATCCCAGATCGCATTGATTGAGACCGAATTGAATCAAACCGATGTGCATTTGCTGATCGGTTGTGCTCCTGTGATCGGTTCGATGGAGCGAACTGGCACTGATGAATTGATCGGCATTGTCTATACGGTTCAAGCTCTGAACGGGATTCTGAATGATATCAAACGCGATCTGGAACTGGCATCGACCGTATCACTACACGATCAACCAGAGAAACTTGTCACGTCTGCATCATCTGAAAACGGACAACGCTTGCACCAGGAACCAATCACCATTGGTGAAACGCCATTGGTCGCAACACTGTTGCTCAATGAGCAGGATATTAACGAGATTGTCGGCTCTGGGTTTCGTTTTATGCTCATCAGCAGCGGTTTGACTCTGCTGTTGCTGATGGCCGTGGCAGCCTGGCTCGCCCAGGGCCTCACGCGACCAATCGTCCATCTTTCGGCAGTGGCCCAGGCGGTGGCCCATGGCGACCTGTCACGGCGAGCCAATTTAAACGATGAAGATGAAATTGGCAAACTGGGTGGCGCTTTTGACCAAGCGACTACCACAATTACAACCCTGCTCGACCAGCAGGCCCGAACAGCGGGCGAGCTCCAGGCCATTCTGCAGAGTATGACCGACGGCGTGCTGGCAGTCGATCTGGAACAGCGCATTGTGATGGTCAACCCGGCCGCAGCCGCATTGCTGGGGCAAGATCAAGCACGACTGGTTGGGCAACATGTCAGTGCTATTATTATCGATGATGAATCCGTCTCAGCGATTGGTCTCCAGCAGATTGTCAAGCATATTCAGACGAAACTGGGCAACAGTCAGGATGAACAGGCGCCGGAAGAACGCATATCGCTGGGCTTCCGTATTGTGCGTTTGCAGAGTGCGTCCACGCTCGGCAGTGGTGATCGCCAGACTGGCGCTGTGATGGTGTTGCAAGATATTACCGAGGCCGTCGAAGCGGATCGCTCAAAAAGCGAGTTTATTGCAATTGCCTCGCATGAGCTACGAACGCCCCTCTCTGGCATCAAGGGGTTTGTCGATATCTTGCAGATGAGCAGTAATGCCAACTTCACCGCCGATCAGCAGATGTTTATGGATACCATCAAGCGCCAAACCGACAATCTGGTGCAGCTGGTCAACGATTTGCTGGAAACCGCCCGACTGGAGCAGGGTATCCGGACCGAGCGACGATGGGTCTCGCTCAATGGCGCCATCGATGAAGCCCTACACCAGGTGGAGCATCTGGCTACCAACCGTCAGATACAGATCAATCAGTTCATTGAACCCGATTTACCGCCGGTCTGGATTGACCCAATGCATTTGCAACGCATTCTGATCAATATTTTCTCAAATGGCTGTAAATATGTCTACCACGGTGGCCATGTGTCCATTCGGGCCTATGAGCTCTATGATATAAGGTACCTTCCCAGTTCGCCCAATGGGCAACCCTGGTCGTACAAAGACGAACGCTCGGTGGTGATAGAAGTTGAAGACAATGGTGTCGGTATTCGTGTCGAGGATCAGCCAAACATTTTCACGCGGTTCTTTCGTTCGGAGAACCCACTCAGTGTTGAAGTGGGTGGAACTGGTCTCGGATTGGCCCTGACACGCGAATTGGTCCATGCCAATAAAGGCCAGATTGGTTTCCGCAGCGAAGAGTTGAAAGGGAGTTGCTTCTGGGTACGCTTGCCAGCACCGACGACTGATCCAGTTGGAACGGGGAGTAGCACCAGAGCAACGGTCGTTTAACCAGACATTGGTAACAGAACACATCGGAATGGTGATAAGGAGAGACGCAAAACACGATAAGGAGGAACCCTATGAATGTGAACATACGTCTCGTTGTAGGCATGCTCTTGCTGTTTCTGACTCTGGCTGGGTGTGCCAGCCCACAAGCGGCCCCCCCGGCTGCAACCACTCCCGCCGAAGATGTCCCGACTGAGGCGGCTGCTTCCACCGATGATCTTGCTGAACCGGTTGATGATATGGAGCCAGACCCCTCACTCGAAGGTCGTCTCTCATTTAAGGGCAGCACCACCGTCCAACCGCTTGTCGAGAAGCTGGGCGAGGAGTACATAAAAATGTACCCCAATGTTGAACTGGATGTTGCTGCTGGTGGTTCCGTCGTAGGTATTCAAGCAGTGCAAAATGGCGATGTAGATGTGGGTATGTGTTCACGTGAATTACGTGAAGGCGAACAGACCTCTGGCATGGAAGTGCATCGCATTGCAGTGGATGTACTTGCCGTTATTGTTCACCCGGACAATCCGGTTGACGACTTGACCCGTGAGGAACTGAAGGGTATTTACACCGGAGAAATTACCAACTGGAGCGAAGTCGGCGGTGAAGATGAAGAAATCCTCGCTGTCATCCGTGAAGAGACATCGGGCACACGGGGTGCCTTCGATGAGATTGCCCTGGAAGACGAACCAAACCGTTCTGATGCCGATGTCCAGATTACCGCCGGTGAAGTCGAACAGCGCGTTGCGACAACACCCAATGCCATTGGCTATGTTGGGTTCGGCCATGTTGACCCGGTGATTAAAGTGCTGAATATCGATGATGTGGCACCAAGCCCAGAAACCGCAACCGATGGCAGTTATCAGCTCCAACGTCCCCTGTTGCTGTTGACCGGTCCACTCAGCCAGGAGCTATCCAGTACCTTTGTTGACTTTGCGCTGAGTCCAGCGGGCCAGCAGATTGTTGAAGAAGATGGCTGGGTGGCGGTTCAATAAGACCAAATGGCACGTATCGATATGAGACGTAGGCCGCAACCCCTCACCCCCGGCCCCTCTCCCACAAGGGGA
>JAAURD010000289.1 GCA_012034075.1 Chloroflexaceae bacterium
CGCGCGAGCTCGGGGATGTCGCCGAGCTCCTTTCGCACCGCGCGCGGCGTCTCGTAGAGGAGCGCGGCGATCTTCTCCTCGTGCCAGCCGGGGATCGTCCAATCGAGCTCGCCGGGATCGAGCTGCGGCACGAGAACGAGCGGGATCGTGAGCGTGATGCCGTCGTCGTCGGCCGATGGATCGATATACAGCACGCGGAAGACCACCTGCTCGTAGAAGCGCATGCTGCCCTGCGTGCCATCGTTGTTGATGGCACGATACTGCACCGGCGCCACCAGCAACTGGTCACGCTGCTGATCGCCCTGGCCCACACTACTGAAGCTGTAGAAGCTATCAGGGTACCACATGCCAGCGCTGTTGGGGAAGGTCGCCGGGTCGGTGCTCTGCTGCTGCGAGACGACCTGCGTGATCTGTGGCTGGTAGTTGCTCACGTCACGGAACTGACCGCCCTCCAGGGTAACCTCCTGGAGAATCAACCGTTCCAATTCGTCCTGATTAACGGCTGACAGATCGTAGATCACCTGCGGCAGCAGCGGCACACCCTCCTGACCCAGCAGCACCGTTTCGACCGCCGGCGCGTTCTGCCCAGCGGCCACAAAGCTATCGCGTACCGTGACGCTGCGGATATCCGGGTAGTGCCGTCCGGTGCGGGGCACGGTGGTGCTCTCGGTAAAGCTCAGCGTCATGGTAATCACCCGTTCAGTCAGGCCACGCGTATTGATCGGACTGTTGGAGCTACCCACATTGGCTGGCTCGTTGACTGCCTGCAAATCCACTGGCTGATCGACCCGCACCCGCAAAAAGGGCAAACCATACAGCGTCGATTGCATCACCGCTTTGGCATCAAACGCATTGAGATACATGGTATTGGCGACATACCGTTGCTTGGCGTGGGTCAAGGCGGTGCCAATCGGTTGGCCGATATAATCGCCGGTGTCATTGGTGATATTGCTGCCCAGTTCCTGGCTCAACAGCAGCATGAGCCACTCGGTATAGGCCAGCACATCAAAATCGCCATAGCCATAGCCGGTGTTGCCGATGAGATTGCCGCCCTGCCGCATGATTCCCTGGGGAAAGTCCATCCAGTACTGGCGGGCTGTGCCGGGCCGGATCGACTGCCGTTCCACATTCAGCCCGGACTGGCAGCCCATCGAGAAGGTCAGGTTGTTTAAGAAGTAGCCCATCCGTGCCCCATTGGTAAAGATACCGCTATTTGGCGTAAAGATATTTTCTACCGAAAAGAACGGTAGGGCCGGGTTCACAAACGCTGCGGCTGGGAAGAGCTGAAAATGCTCATAGTGCGCATTGATCGCATGCAGCGGGATGCTGCTCTGGATGAAATAGGGCGAAAGCGTAAAGAAAGCAAACTGCCCATCAAACCAGAGTTCCTGCAGGTCTTCGGCAGTCCAGTTGCTCTCAGGCAACACATCGATTAAGGTATCCACGGTTAGACCCAAACGATCAAAGACGCTTGCCATACTCAGCGCTTGCTCGGCAAAAAAGTCATACCCACTGACCGCCACGCGGCCATTGCTGCCGGTGGCATCAATCTCCAGGGCCGCCCCGCCGCGCACATACTGGTCGAGATAGGTGCGAATCTCTTCCGGTGTCTCGACCAGCCGACCGACCGCGCGGTCTGGCACAAACAGCAACTGTTCGCCCCAGAGGTCCGGTACATCATCGCCATAGATATTGTCGGTCAAAAACATTCGTGCATCCAGGTAACCGGCCAGCGGCGTGAAGGTATCGAGCACGCCCAGGCTGTTGATCCGGTCGTAGTAGTCGGCCTCGCTGGCAATCGGTGAGAGGTCGGCCAGACGGTAAAACGGGATGACGCTATCGCTGCCCACAATCACGATAGAGCGCACATTGGGCAAGGGCGGTGGATTCGCTGCCGCATCGCTGGCATCGGAGGGGTTGCGCACGGTCGCGGCGGTGATGAGATGATCGATGGTCTCAGCAATCACATTGGCGCGATAGGGATTGAGCGGATCGGCATCCCACTCGTCATAGCGGTTGCGCAGATTCGCCGCTGCCGGCAGTATTTCATCCAGATTGAAGACCACGCCGTTGACCTCGGGCCGTGCTGCCAGGGTGGCTACCTGTTCCAGGATGGTATCGACCTGATCCACCTGGCCGGGGAAGTGCTGCTGCATCCGTTCTGGTGATACCAGAAAGATGGTTTCCACCGTTGGATCGGGTGGTACCTGAGCCGGAGCCAGGGTGATCGGTGGCGCTGTATCCACCGGGTTCAGCCCGCTGCCGGTCACCTCCACGGCGAGCGTATAGGGATCATCGCTCCAGACGCCATTGTTGCCCAGTACCGCTGCATAGTAGCGTCCTGGATAGGGCAACTGGGTGCTGATCGCTTCATCGGTTCGATTGAGCTGGCTACTATCGGCAATCACATTGCCACCGTTGGAAGCCCGCCCGCCGTTCGATGCCCGACCGCCATTGGAAGCGCGACCGCCATTCGATGCCCGCCCACCGTTAGAAGCGCGACCGCCATTGGAGGCGCGACCGCCATTCGATGCCCGCCCACCGTTGGAGGCGCGACCGCCATTCGATGCCCGCCCGGTGGTGGCGACCTGGCTCAGCCCGTTGGCAACCTGATCATCAATGGGCAGCGGGTCAAAGGCGCCAAAGACCAGATCATAATCATCGGGCAGGTCGGTGAGGGTGAGCACCACGGTCGAACCAGGCTGTACCACATCAAAGGTGAACCAATCGATATCGTGGTGCTGCTGATTCGTCCGGTTACCGTGACAAACCAGGTCGAAACATCATCTGCCGCGGGCGGGCCGATGGGATTGACTTCACCATCGGCCAGGTTGTCGTTTGGCTCTTGCTCACCCACATCCGCTAGCGAGGGCGTGGGATCGACACTGACGACCGGCAATGCTGGCACTGCCAGGCCATCGAAATCAGGATCGGCACTGACCACACTATGCGGCAGCAGCACGGTCTGATTGCCATCGATGCTGCCGTTATCGCCCAGTTGCAGGGTGATGAGCTGCGGCTGGTCCCAGTTGAGCGGGGTAAAGGTCAGGCTGCCGGGGTTGGCCTGCAACAGCCCGGCCGGACGCACAACCACCACGACATTGCTGGTAGGTTCAGCGGCGAGCCGCACCTGGTAGCTGCGCGGATCGCCCCCTTCAACTGGATAGAGTCGACCATCGGGTTGGATAAAGACCACGCCGGCCTGGTCATTATCACGAATCGCCACAGTGACTGGAGCCAGCGCAAAGCCATTGTACGCACTATCATCGCTGGTGACCGTCTGGGTGATGGTTCCCGTGTGGTCGCGCTCAATGCGCTGATCATCGACTGCGCTGATGGACACTGCCTGTGGGGTGTTCCAGTTTTGGGGAGTAAAGACCAGCAACGTTGGGGTGACCAGCAGTTGCTCATCAGTGGTCAGGCTGATGCTCACCGGTGCGGTTGGTTCGCTGCCGAGCACCAGGGTATAACTATCGTCGCTGCCGCCTTCGGTCACCTGCGTGGTGCTCAGCGGCCGGGTCAGCGTAATCGCGGCGGTATCGTTGATCTGACCGACATCCACCGTAACCGTTGCGGTATCACTGCGTTGGCCGGTATCGAGCCGATAGGTAAAGGTAAAGCTGCCGGTCTCGCCCAAGGGCGGGGTATACTCAATCGTCGTAGTGGTGTCTGGTTGACCACTGAGAATGGTGGTGCGCCCTTTGATCGTTGCCAGACCACTGACAGGTTGCTGCACGCTCAGTACCTCACCGCCAGCCGGGCTGTCATTGGCAATCACCGGAATGTCTACTGAGGTATTCTCTGGCGTTGCCACGCGGTCATCCCGTGCCAGCGGTGTTTGTTCGAGTCGAAAGATAGCAACCGCTCGGGAAAGTCCACTTACGAGTGTATCATCACTCAGAGCAACGGCTCTGCCAAAGATATCACTCGTTGCAGCATTATGAATGGACGGTTGTGCCACTTCACCCCAGGCATCGAGGCCTCCGTGATTCCGATGAAAGAGATACACTGATCCCTGTTGCGCCTGACCAGGCTGATTCGCCGCTCCAATCACGACATTATCACCATTGATTGCAACTGCGCTACCAAATCGATCATTAAAACCACTATCGTTGGATATAAGTTTGGTAACTTCATCCCAATTGTTGGTTCCACCCTGATTATACTGATAAATATACGCTGCTCCCTGGTCACTGGTACTTCTATCAACGCCATAAGCACCAACCACCAGCGTATCACCACTCAATGCTACAGCCGTTCCAAAAAAGTCATCTGCAGCACCATCACTGGCGACAAGCTTGATCACTTCACCCCAATTGTCTGTGCCGCCCTGGTTACGCTCAAAGATATAGGCTGCCCCCTGGGCGGTGTTCACATCAATAGTGGCAACAGATCCAACAATCGCAGTATCTCCGTCCATAGCAACAGCAATACCAAATTGATTATTCGATGCACCATCGCTGGCGGTGAGTTTGACCACTTCGCCCCAGGCATCCGCGCCACCCTGGTTGCGCTCAAAGACATAGGCCGCCCCCTGATTGTTATTGTCATTAATGTCACTACTACTGGCACCTACAATCAGCGTATCCCCACTGATAGCAACCGATCGCCCAAACTGATCATTTGCAGCACCATCGCTGGCCGTAAGGATAGTAACTTCACCCCATTTATTGGCTCCACCCTGATTGCGTTCAAAGATATACGCTGTCCCAGGTATAACACCACTGTTCTTATTATAGGCACCTACTACAACGGTATCATCACTGATAGCAACTGCACTGCCAAAAAAGTCAAATGACCCACCATCGCTGGCAATCAGTTTGACCACCTGTCCCCAGTTCTCAGCGGCACCATGATTACGGGTAAAAATATACGCTGCTCCCTGATCGGTACCATTGACACGAGCGCGGGAAGCACCAACCACCAGCGTATCACCACTCAATGCGACAACACTGCCAAACTGATCAGTTGATTCAGTATCAACATTACTGGTCTGCTGCCGTTCTTGCCAGCTATCGCCGGT
>JAAURD010000036.1 GCA_012034075.1 Chloroflexaceae bacterium
CTGCGCGCTGCTCAGCGCCTGCACCTGCTGCGTCGCCAGCGAGGCCACCTGGCTGCCGCTGAAGGCGGAGACGTCGGTCGGTTCGAAGGCCGAGATCTGCGACGTGCTCAAGGCGCGCAGGCCGAGCGTGCTGATGGCCGGAATCTGCGTCGGCGTCAGCGCCACGATCTGCGCCGTGCTGAACGCTGCCCAGTCTTCGGTGGTCAACGCTGCGATCTGCGCCGAGGTCATGACGGCGATCTGGGCGGTGGTGAAGCCTTCAATGATGGATGCCATGTCGATGTCCTTCTGCGGAATGTAGTAGACGGGCGGATGGCTCGTCTCCAGCACCCGCCAGGCTTCGCGCGATTCGGCAACCTTGACGCCGCCGTGCTCGATAACAAGCAGGTCACCGCTGCGCTCGACGCGTGGCGGACGGGGGTAATCCCAGACGGATTCCTGGCCTGGACCGGGTGTAATGCGTTTGGATCGCATGGGTATCACTCCTTTTCTTGCTGCTAGCGCCGGATCAACGGCAAATACGTGTAGGACTGTTCGCTACCAATCGTTACCGTGACATCAGCGGTGGCACTGGCGCCCAGTGATTGGCTGGTAACGGTCAGCGTAAAGGTGAGATCATCGCTCTGGCCTGCTGGCACGGTAAAGGTCGGCGTTACCACATCGGTTGCACTCAATGCAATATCCTGACCCGCTGGCTGCGACCATGCATACATGAGACCATCGGCATAGATCGGGTCAAAGACCTGCGAGTCGCGGCCATCCAGTTGCACGGTAGCGCCAGGGAGGGCCTGTTCCGGTGTGGCCGTAGCAGCCGCAGTGAGCGCTCCCACCTGGACTTCGACGGTATCGGTGGCGACCCTGCTGCCCGAAAAACCAGTGCCGACCAGTTCAAACATCAGCGTCGTGGTGGTCATGGGCGCGGTAAAGCTCGTCTCGGCCTGATCGGGCGTATCGAGTGTGACGGTCATACCGTCAGTCTGGCGCCAGGCAAACGTATCCACGTTATCACCAGAGCCGCTTAGGGTCGTCTCAGCGCCATACAGCACCCGCTGGTCTGGCCCGGCATCCACTGTGACGGTGGCAACCTGCACCTCGATGTCCACGGTATCGGTGACGGTGGTGTCATCTGCACCAATCCCCGCCAGCTGGAAGGTCAGCGTGGTGTTCTCGTTGGGCGCTACAAACGTCGTCGTCAGCTCATCGGTTGGCGAAAGAGCGACGGTACCCCCCACCAGCTGGGTCCATTCGTAGCGTTCAGCGCCGCTACCACTGCCCTGCAAGGTCACCGTATCGCCGCCGGTCACCTGCTGATCATCGCCCGCATCTACGATAATAGTTGGCTCCTGCTCTGGTACTGTCGCCAGCACCGCAAGCAAGCCATCATCACCGCCACCATAGGCCGTTTGAAATGGCGCACGCGTCAATGCCCCATCGGCACTGGTCTGACCGGCGACGATAGCACGGTTTTCGCTCACAGCGACGGTGAAGTATTTCTCGCCCACCGCGGAACCGCCCATATACGAACCAAATTCAAGGCTATCAAGATCGGGGCTAAAGATCGCCAGGAAGGACTCACCACCGGCATAGTTCTCCACAAACCGATGCGGCGATAGCGGTTCTTCGGCGCGGGATGAGGGGAAGCAGCAAGCGGTTGAGCCTGCCACATAGACGCGGTTCTGGCCGTCAACCGCCAGCGCCTCGGCACTGGTCGTATTGGTGTTGCCATTGCTGGTCAACGTGCCATACAAAAAGGAACCGTCGAGCAATGCACCGTTATCGGGATCATAACGCCCGATAAAGCTCACTTTGGGACCACCGCCCTGTCCGTAGCCATTCTGATACGCATCTTCCAGAATGGTATTGCCGATCCGCACGGACAAGTCAAAGGGGTCACGGCTTAACACGGTGTTGCCGCCATCGGCATCCATAATCGCCAATACATCGCCGCCAGTGTCCAGCCCGAGCGCGACGCCGCCGGAGTCAGCACCAAGATTTTCGGCGTTGATTTCGCTAGCCGATTTGCGATAGGCCCGCCACAGGCGGTCGGGGCTGCCCAGGCGATAGGCTTCGAGGAAGGGCGTTTGCAGGTTGCCACTGACCTGATGAAACCCCACCAGGTAGATGTGATCGTTCGTCGGGTCGGCAATCATATCTTCCACATTGCCGCCGCTAGGCGTGCTATCGGTGGTAAAGGTCTCGACCAGTTGCGTGCCATCGGCAGAAAGGACAGCAACCGTGGTGCTTTCCGCGCCGGCAACCGGGCGGTCGCCGCTTAGCAGGCTAATGGCAGTGCCGCCGGGCTGAAAGCTGCCCCAGATCAATGTCTGGGCATCGGCGCTGAGTTGCGCCATATAGGGTTCGCTGTCGCCATCAAGGGTAGTATCGAAGCTGCCCGAACCATTGATCAAATCGGCAAAACCGGCAAAGCCGATCCCGCTGATATACAATGCATCCTGGTCATTCAACACCACGTCTTCAACGGTGGCGGTGCCAGGGGCAAAAACAGCGCTATACAGCAATTCAGTGCCATTCTGGTTGAAGATGGCAATAAAACCGCCGTTGCCCGCGCTGGTGTTGCCATAGGTGACGTTGCCCTGGGAGCCGTTGAGGCTCAGCGAGCCATCGGTGCGACCGACCAGAACCAGATTGCCATTGGTCGCAATCGCAGAGCCGAGGATGATCTCATTGCTGTCCTGCCCAAAATAACTGGCAGTAAGCAGGCTACTGTCCTCGATCAAGAGGGGGATGTCCTGCGCCGTGGTCGCTGAGATCATGGTCAGCAGCAGCGTCAGGCTCAACAGTGTCAATGATAAGCGCAAGGGGTGTATCAATTCGGGGTCTCCTTACTATCAATATCAAACAAAAGCGAATGAATAACAGAACGATGGCTATCGTATGAATCTCCTGCTTCTATTATACCTGAAGATAGCACCGAACAAAACGTTCTGTGGGGGCGGTTGTGATAGACCGTGCAAACGGTCAATACCCTTGCTATCCGGTTTTACGCGCTATCGAGACATAGGTTTCGTGTCTGCACCCAGTACAGCCAGATGTCCCACAGATGCGGCAGAAAGATCAGACAGCCCACCAGGACGGCGAGCATAGCACAGAGCAGCACCGTACCGGCGGCAACATCTTTGGCAATACGGGCCAGCGGATGATAGCTGCTGGTCACCAGGTCAACCACTGCCTCAATTGCGGTATTCACGCCCTCAGCTGCCAGCACCAGCGCAATGATCAGCACCAGGGCGAGCCATTCCCAGCGCTCAATTTGCAACACCAGTGCCAGCGCAATGGCACAGGCGGAAATCAAGCAGTGGATCTGCGCATTGCGCTGGGTACGCAAAAAATACCACAAGCCGCGAAAGGCATGACCAAACGCGGCAATCAGTTTGCTCGTGCGGCGATCAATCTGGTGTGCATGGACCGGCGGTAGCTGTTTGATCGCTTCGTAATCGGCCCATACCGTGGCCGAATGGGTGACCTCGTCGTGGCGTGGTCGGGTCGCAGCCGGGTGGGTTGGTTCTTCAACCGGTGGCAATGGTGTCTGTCGCATACGTTGCCTCTGCTGGACTCGGTTTGCTCTGATAGCGTCGCTGCCGTGTGCATTATACAACAACCTGACTTCAGGCTATAATTGCTCTGGCAAAGAAAAAGAGCTATGTAGTCTGGAGGTCTTGAGAATGCGAATGATTATTGTGCGTCATGGCGAGAGTGAATGGAACCGGATTCATCGCTACCAGGGGCAATTGGATGCTGCCCTCACCGATGTTGGCATCCGTCAGGCAGAGGCATTGGCAGAGCGGTTGCGTGAGCAGTCTATCGATTGCATCTATACCAGTCGCTTGCAACGTGCGGCGGTCACCGCCGAAACGATTGCCCGCTTTCATCCGGACACGCCGTTGCATCGGGATGATGCGCTGCTTGAGATTCATCATGGTGATTGGCAGGGCAAATACGCAAATGAGATTATGGCGCAGTATGCAGCTGGCTTGCAGGAATGGCGTGAGCATCCGACCCGTTCGCAGATGCCCAATGGCGAGAGCTTTTCTAATGTGTTGAAGCGAACGCTGGATTTTAAAGAGCGGGTCTGTGCAGAACATGCAGGTCAGGTCATTGTGGTGAGTTCACACGATGTGGTGATTAAGATTTTGATTGCTGACGCGCTGGGCATGGATATGGATCGCTTGAACCGCCTGTGGGTGACCAATGCCAGCATTTCAACGATTGATTACAGCGGCAAATGGCCCTATCTGGAGAGCCTGAGCGATGCGTGCCATCTTGGTGCGTTAGCCATCGGTCACGAAGGGCAGCAGGCGATTTAAGTGGTGCCACCCCCTCTACCCCGGCCCTCGGAACCCCTCACCCCCGGCCCTTCTTCCACAAGGGGAGAAGGGAGACCGCACATGGGGACTTCCCTCTCCCTCCTTGGGAGAGGGGCCGGGGGTGAGGGCCCAATGCTGCTACGTATTTGCTATGTTGCCTCAGGACACCTCCAATCGTGGTTTTTCCTGGGGTGCTTCATCCGGTGGGTCGGTTGTTGCAGAAGAGACAGCTGGCGGCGGATCATGCCCTGCTGAATCGTCGATCGACGAAGGATCCACCGCGCCCAACGTGTGCAGTACTTCCTGCCGCGCGCATCGCGGTCCCCGCGCAAGGTTGGGTATTTCTGGCGTTGATGGCGCACGTTACGTGGCTCATGAGCGACTTTCCACGGCTGGTGGTGCAACCGACAGTGTGCCAGTCGTTGTAGCACATGCGTTTGCGGATCGGAGACCCACGAGGGTACGCCTCCGCACAGGGTATCACGTATCCGCCGCCAACAGCGGGCAAAGCTCAACTGTTGCGGACGGAGGTCGGCCTGCTGTGCTGCCTGTGCGATCAGGCCACACACCATGTTGTAGGTCAGTAAGCCAGCGGCCAGCTCTAACCGCAACAGAGCAGCACTTTGCACCGCAAAGGTGTCCATCTCCAATACCGTCTTGATATGTCGATAGTCCCGTTCCACCTGCCAACGTTTCCCATACAGCGCGGCGATCTCGGCCACAGGATAGGCCGTCGCATCACGCAACGTGGTGAACAGATAGAGGTCTTTGGGCCGAAAGCCCTTTTTTTCCAACCGGATGGCCAGCAGGCGACCGGTGACCGGATCGGCTGGCAGGGTGGGATCGATCTTACCATCACGCGATGGTGTCCACGTGACTTCCCAATCCTGCCCTGACGTGCAGGGGGATGGGCCAACCACCGTGCGTCGGAGGGCATGAAAACGGCTGGCTTGTAACCGTGCGATCAACTGATGGCCCAACGCCTGGGTAACCTGAGCCACCCAATAGATTCCGAAATGGGCATCCCCAACGTACAGCGCACCGGTCGTATCCTGTTCCATGACCGTGCGCACCATCGCTTGCTCACTGGTGGTCTCTGATCCTTCGGTGTACCCAATAACCATCTGGTTGAACAAGCAGAACGAGGCGACCGACCGGACCGTGATCCAAGCAGTCCATCCTTGCTGGTTCGCCGACCGTCCATACGCCTGATCGAGGTCGTCTGTTGCCAACGCCCGAAAGGTCGTGCCATCCAGCAAGCGCACGCGATGACCATGCCAGGTCTGTTGATCCGCCGGAAGAGAATCAGCAATCACGTGCGAGATCAGACGAAGCGCCCATTGAACCAAGGCTAACGGCATGCGTTTGCGGGCTTGACTGAACGACGAGGTACGTTCCGAAGTGAGGCGTGCCGAAACAGGAATGGCCTGGGGATCGATTTGATCCGCCGCGCCGGTCTGCACATGGCTGACTACCGCATCCAGGGTATGATCGGTCATGATACGCTGGACCACCAGGCACCAGAGCGTCAACAAAGGCGTAAACACGCGCCAATACAGGCGATGGGGCAGATGAGCTTGCTTGATCCACTGCTGGAGGATCGGACGCGAAAAGCATGCGCCAAAGATGGGAAACAGCATCTCGGGTGTCGTTGGTCGCATGTCGGGTGTTGGTGGTATCATAGGAGCGGGGGTCGTCATTGGGCCTCCTGTCATTCAGGCCGGGAACCGTAGAACCGATTCCCGGTCAATGGTTTGTGTCGTATGAGGATACAGGAGAATCAGCAACTTGGCAAGTGCTTCCAGCCTGCCAGATCGCGCCCGTGCCTATCGCGAAGACACGTGACGAGAGCAAATACTGAGCAGCATTGGGTGAGGGCCTGCAAAGGGCAGGCGCTACCACAAAGCACACGAAGGACACAAAGGCTTCACAAAGAACGATGTTCACCTGAGCACCGCCGCAATGCCCGCCTGCAAACTGCTGCGGGTGCTCATCGAGCTGAGATCGATACCGAGATGGACCAGCGTTTGCGCAATCTGGGGCTGGATGCCGGTGAGGATCACCTGTGCTCCCAGCAACTTCACCGCCTGGGCCGCGCTGATCAGTGCCTGGGCCACCTGGGTATCCACAACCGAAACACCAGTGATATCCAGAATAACACATTCGGCGCGGTGCTGCGCTACCCCTTCAAGCAAGGCTTCCAGCACCTGCTGCGCTCGCTGATCGTCAATGCTGCCAATCAGCGGCATAATCAGCGCATTGTTCGAGATAGGGATAAGCGGCGTGGAAAGCTGACGCAGGGTATCGCGCTGGGTGTCAATGATCTGCTGCTGCAACGCCGCCCGTTCGGCCTCCTGCTCCTTCTGGAGGCGTATGTTGCGTGCCACCGTACAAACATAGGTCTGTTCGCCAACTGCAATCATACTCAAGGTGATGTCTACTGGCAGCAACGTCCCATCGTTGTGGCACAGTTCAGACTCAATTCGGATGGAGCCGTGTTGCTGAAACAGCGGTGCCATCTGTTCCAGGCGTTCGGGGGAAAGGTGGGGATCAAGATCAAAGGCTGTCAATGCCAGCAATGCTTCACGGGTGTAGCCCAACTCGTTACAGGCAGCGTCGTTGACATAGACATACTGTGCGTTCAGGTTTGACCAGAGCACCATATCGGCGGTGCGTTCCAGCGTCATCTGGGCTAACTGCAGGCGCTCCTCCAACTGCTTGCGTTCGGTAATATCAGTGGAAATACCGCCCATCCCATAGATACGGCCGGCGGCATCACGCAAGGGGAAGCGTGCCGACAGATAGGTGTGCAGCCCATCCGCCTGAGCAAAGACTTCCTCGCGTTGGTTTACCTCGCCCTGTTTGAGAATGTTCTCATACGCAGCGGTCCATGCTGCCCCGGTCTCATCGCCAAACAGTTCGATCATCGATGTCCCGATCGCCTGCTCCAAAGGAATGCCTACGGCCTGGCTCCATTGCTGGTTCGCCAGCGCCAGACGACCGTCGTTATCAACAGCATAGGCTACCAGCGGGAGATTATCAAGCATCACCTGAAGCAGGGTCTGGCTTTGCTGGATCTGTTGTTCAGCCTGCCTGATAGCCGTCATATCGTGATCGATAGCCGCCAGGCCGAGCGGGTTGCTATGCTCGTCATAGATCGTAAAGCACGATGCCATGACTTGAAAGGTGCTGCCATCACGGCGCTGATGGCTGATCAACCCCTGCCATGCCCCATGCTCGCGCAGGGTTTGGAATGCTGACTGCAACGCATCGGCATTGGGGATAAGGTCATCCATCGACATGCCAATGATCTCTGGACCATACCCATGCGTCGCTTGATAGCGAGCATTGGCATAGGTAATCGTACCGTCCATCGTACTCAGCGCAATCCCATCGGGAGCGTGATCGACCAGCACCCTAAGCATATGCGATTGTTTGTCCGGCTGGCTCGCGGTCATTGCCTGAAGCAGCGTATCTGACGGATCATGTTCGGCAAGACGTTGTTCTAAGAGAGCGATGCGCTGTTGGAGTTGGCTCTTTTCCTGTTGCAGTGTATCTATCGTTGTCTGGTTTGTTTCCATGGGATCGAGGGATCTCCTCTCAATGTTTGGACATCTCTACTCCTGTATCAGAGACAGTACCATGCACACCATGTGCAAGCGGTTCTGGTTGTATGCCTGCCTGGAAACGAAAGGAACTATTTTCATCATAAATATGCATCATGTTGCTTTTCTGTGCCATCGGAAGCTGTCAAGCGATGTTCATTCAAGAAGTCCTGTATATGGTGTAAGAAGCGCTGGGGGCACTCTTCTTGCGGCAGATGCCCGCATTCAGGTATGAGCACGAGATGGGCCTGGGGCAACGCTTCGGCAAGGCGCGTGCTTTGCTCGACGGGGACAGCACGATCATGTTCGCCGCTGATAATCAGGGTCGGGACGGTAATCTGGTCGAGCTGTTGTTCCAGATTCAAGTGGTGGGTTGCGAGAATCAGCTCCCAGGAAGCATAATCGGCGTTCTGGACCTGCAGGCTCTGTTTGTAGTGTTCCAGAATATCAGGGGTGAGGCGTGATGGATCATACCAGAAGGAGCTAATGACCTTATCCTGGGTAGCATTGATCACCACGCGCATGGTCATATGACCGAGCCAGCTGATATGGCGGAGGAGTGGACGTAGCCAGCCGGGCAATTCGCTCACAGGGTAGCCGCTATAGACCATGGCGCCGACCAGAATCAGGGCCTGCACACGTTCGGGATGACGCAGGGCGGTGAGCAGGGCAATGGTGCCACCGGTTGAGTTGCCGACCAGAATCGCCTGTTCGATACCCAGTGCATCAAGCAGAGCGATAATCAAATCGGCCTGAGCTTCGGGGCTATAGGGGTTTTCGGCCTCGGCCGATTGCAACTGCCACATGGGTCGGTTGGTGAGACCAAAAGCAGGGCGATCAAAGGCAATGGTCGTTGCACCAGGGTTTTCGGCAAGTGGGGACATCACTTCGCGCCACGAAAACAGGCTAAGAAAGCTCCCATGGAGCAAGATGAATACTGGTTTGCCAGTGCCCATCTGTTTATAGTGAACAAACACGTTTTGCACATTGATAAACTGGCTATCTGCATCGGCCAGTTGTTCTGGGGTTACGGTGGTCTTACCACGGAGCAACGGTGCCACCCAGCGTAACAGATTGATCAGCCAGGTACCAATGAGTAAGCCCAATAACAACAAAAGGGTGCCCAGAATACGACGGAAACGCCTCATAGCTTGCTTTTTTTCCTCTCTGTTGAACCACACACCCGCTCATAAGATGAGCTGTTTACCTGGTCACCAGTGTACCAGATGTTGCCTATCTGTGCGAATGTCGCATTGCTTGCCAGACAATGCTATACTAGATTGAGATGTTTGCGAATGCAGGGAAAGGATGTATATGTTATGATGACTGATACTCCAGCATTGGAAATACGGACGCGTGCGGTTGGACCGTGGCCGATGAATACCTACGTCCTCGTCTGCCCAGTGACACGGCAAAGTGTGCTCGTCGATCCAGGGGCCGAACCAGAAACGTTGAGTGCTCTGCTGCAAGATACCATTCCGACGGCTATTCTCTTAACCCATACCCACCGTGATCATATCGGCGCGTTGGATGTCATGCGTCAGCAATTGGGGGTACCGTTGCAAGCACATCGGGGACCGCATGCCAACGGGGTGCAACTGGATGCTGAACGGTGGCTGGCAGATGGTGACACGGTGACGATTGGATTATGTGGGTTGCGTGCCTGTGCCACGCCCGGCCACAGTGCCGATATGTTGAGTTTTGTCCTGGTTGATGATCATCGTGTGCTCGTTGGTGATACCGTGTTTGACAGTGGCCCCGGTCGTACCTGGTCCGTCGAAGGCTTCCAGACAACGCTGGTAACGCTGCGCCAGATTGTGCTGGCCTGGCCCGATACCACCATTTGCTATCCGGGCCATGGGCCATCATTTTGCCTGGGTGATCGACGAGCGGCTATCGAAGCCTTCGTTGATCGTGATCATGGGGCGTTTTTTGGTGATGCGACCTGGAGTTGAGGGGTATGTTCATACTGTGTTGTGCTGTCTCCGTATTAGACGTAGGTGCGGTTTGCAGCCACACGCGCCAGCTGCAAGCAGGCGCGCCGCGTCCTATCAAAGCGCATACCAGGAAATATCGACATCGTGGCAGATGACGTATGCATCGTTGCAGGACACGTTCAATGGTTGCGCTACTTGATGGAACATGCTATACTCTCTCCACAAGGAAGAGATGGAGTTGCTTCAATGAAAATGCACTATAGTGCATCCACAAATATTGGTCGCAAACGACAGGTCAACCAGGATAATTATGGTGCCGGGTCACCCGAACAGAGCAGGCAACGCGGTCAACTGCTGGTCGTCTGTGATGGGATGGGCGGCCATGCCGCCGGTGAAGTAGCAAGCAGCATTGGCGTAGAAACGATCCTAGCGTATTATTACACCGCCGACACCCATGAAGATCTTGCATCAGTGCTCACATCGTCGTTCTTCGAAGCCAATCGACGGATCTATGACGAAGGCAACGGCACCATGGGCACAACCGGCGTGGCTGCCCTGGTGTGCGATGGTTCTCTGTGGATCGCCAATGTTGGCGATAGTCGGGCCTACCTGATTCGCGGTGGCCAGATCCGCCAGATTTCCAAAGATCATTCGCTCGTGTTTGAGCAGGTAGCGGCTGGTATTTTAACCCCGGAGCAGGCACGGGTTGCGAACTACCGCAATATGATTACCCGTGCGCTAGGTCATCGGCCGGAGGTCCAGATCGATATCTTTGAAGAGGATATTCAGCCGGGCGATATCATTCTGCTGTCATCGGATGGCATGCATGGCCTGATCGAAGATCATGAAATTGCCGATGTGGTCAATCAGCTGCCTGCTGATCAGGTCGTGACACGGCTTATTACCATGGCTAACGATCGTGGCGGTACCGATAACATTACCGTGGTTGCAGCAATGATTGATACCGTCGATCAGCCAGAACTAGTCGAGAGTGTAGCGCAACCGGCGCCTCGTTTGCCACCCATTTCTGATCGCACGCCGACGTCACCACTAACCCATGCAGTTGCTTCTGAGGCAGCGCGTGAGCAAGAAGCAGAGCCCGTAGATCCTGATGCCAGCCCGAAACGACCCATCTCATGGCTCCTCCTCGTGGTGCTGGTGGTCTTGATTGGCGGTAGTGGGTTGGCATTCTGGGCCACAGCTGCTGGTGTCAATCCGCTGGTTGGTACCGTGCCGCCAACCAACACATTGCCAGCGGAATCGCCGGTGAGCAATGGCCCCACAGAAACCGTGACACGGCGATCACCGGTGACAACCACCCCTACCGGCACACTTGCAAGTGGTTCGACCGCCCTTACTGATACACAACAATTAACCAGAACCGTTATTGTTACCGTTACCGCAACCGACTCTGTCACGATAACCCCACAGTTAACGACAACGCTAACAATCACCAGCACCATGACCCCAACAGCCACCCACACACCTCGACCAGCCCGGACTCCTACTGTCCGTCCCACCCGCACACCCGCACCCACCAACACACCTTCGCCAATAGCTTCCCCTTGATTGGCTCACAGCAGCAACCGTAGTCAGACTCTTGCACCTCGAAAAATCTGAACAGGCTTGCAGGATCACCCTGAACCTGTGCTATACTGGACATACCCTACGATGGAACTCTGACCAGAGAAGAGCGAAACGTATAACCTATTGTAACGTTGTAAAGGAGGTTCAGGGATGACAACATTAGGCAAAAATATCACCATTACCTGGCTTGGTCATGCCACCTTCCATATCATGACACCGGAAAAGAAGCGGATTTTGATCGATGCCTGGGTTGATACCAACCCATCGTGTCCGGACACGTGGAAAAACAAGCTCGCGAAGGATTAGACAGTATTTTTCTCACGCATGGTCACTTCGACCATATCAATGATCTCATACCAATTGTCAGCGAAACAGGGGCCAAAATCGTCTGTCAGTATGATTTTACCCCCTGGCTTATCCGCAATGGCATTGCCGAAGACAAAATCGTCGGCTTTAACAAAGGCGGTACCGTTGAGGTTCATCATATTGCGGCGACCATGACCGCCGCCCAACACAGCAGCACGCTGGTTGATGGTGATGACATATTACCCATGGGCGACGCTGCGGGTTATGTGTTGCGTTTCAGCAACAATTTTGCGATCTATGTTACGGGTGATACCTGCGTTACCTCTGATATGCAGATTATGGGTGACCTGTATAAACCAGATTTGACGATTCTGCCCATTGGTGATTTCTTTACTATGGATCCCCGTCAGGCAGCCTATGCCCTTAAATTGATTGGATCACCGTATGCCATTGGCTGTCACTGGGGAACATTCCCTATCTTAAAAGGCACACCAGAGAAGTTGAAAGATGCTTGCCAGGCGATGGGGGTGAACACCGAAATTATTCCCCTGCGCCCTGGCGAATCCATTAGCTAGTATGAACCCACCTTGAGGAATAAACCGTACCCGTGGCACGGTTTGCCGGTATGGCCCGTGCCACGATCCTCTTTTTGAATCAAACACAAGTAACACGATAAGGAGACACACCTGATGCTCGATATCCTCTATCGCGATGACCCACAGGTTGCCGCTGCCCTTGACAACGAAATACGCCGCCAGCGTGACGGACTGGAACTCATCGCCAGTGAGAACTATGTTAGCCCGGCCGTGCTTCAGGCGCAAGGGTCTGTTCTAACCAATAAATATGCCGAAGGTCTGCCGGGCAAACGCTACTACGGTGGTTGCGAATATGTTGACGATGTAGAACAGATCGCGATTGATCGTGTCTTGCAGCTCTTTGGCGCACAAGCGGCTAATGTACAGCCTCATAGCGGTGCGCAGGCCAATATTGCTGTGTTTACGGCGTTCTTGCAGCCGGGCGATACCTTTCTGGGCATGCGCCTGGATCATGGTGGTCATTTGACCCATGGCAGTCCCGTGAACTTTAGCGGGAAATGGTACAACGTCTCGTTTTATGGCGTCGATCCCGAGACTGGCTTGATTGACTATGATGAAGTTGCACGGATTGCGCGTGAGATTCGCCCAAAGATTATCACCTCCGGCGCCAGTGCGTATCCACGGTTTATTGATTTTGCCCGTCTACGAGCAATTGCCAATGAAGTCGATGCGTTGCTGATGGCCGACATTGCCCATACCGCTGGATTGGTCGCTGCTGGTGAGCATCCTACGCCTGTTGGTCAGGCACAGATTGTCACGACGACCACACACAAGACGTTGCGCGGACCACGCGGTGGACTGATCATGTCGGATCAGGAGTATGCCAAAGCCATCAATAGCAGTGTCTTTCCGGGCAACCAGGGTGGCCCACTGATGCATGTCATTGCTGCCAAAGCAGTTGCGTTTGGTGAAGCGCTCCGCCCCGAATTTAAAACCTATGCCAAAGCCATTCGTGCCAATGCGCAGGCTCTGGCCCAACGTCTGATGGATCAGGGGATCAAACTGGTGAGCAATGGCACCGACAACCACCTGATGCTGATTGACCTGACGCCGCTGGGCATTACTGGTGCCAAAGCCCAGACAGCACTTGAACGGGCCGGGATGACGACCAACAAAAATACCATTCCGAATGACCCGCAACCGCCCACCCGCACCAGTGGTATTCGCCTGGGCACACCGGCTGTGACGACGCGGGGTATGGGCGTTGAACAAATGGCACAGATTGCTCATTGGATGACGCAGGTGCTGACGGCAATTGATGATAAAGCGCTGCAAGAACGTATTGCCGATGAAGTGCGTGATCTCTGTGGTCAGTTTCCAGTGCCTGGTCGCCAGGAATAGTTCAGCAGAGCACCTATCTTGCCAGACACGGTCGTTTGAGACAGGCAAAAACGCAACTATGCGGGAGTATGCAGCATACTCCGCATAGACCGAAATGACATTCTATGGTAGTCGGACTATCATGATTTCGCGCATAAAAACTAATGGACAACCATCACGGGACAATGGGCTTTTTGCGATACTTCGCGACTGACACTGCCCATCAACAAACTGACAACAGGGTTATGCCCACGCGAGCCCATAATAATCAAGTCGAATCCTTCCGTTTCGGCCACCTCTAAAATAGCTGATGCGGGGGGGCCTTCAAGCAACTGTGTTTCAACCGGAACGCTGGTATGCATATGATGGATCATGGATTGGAGTAGTTCCTGACCATCCATCGTGCGGATTTCAATCATATCCTCAAAAGCTGGAGAGCCAATATAATCAGCAATTTTGGGATAGGCATGGAGCAGGCAAACAGAAGAATGATACCGTTCAGCCAGATTGTTCGCAACATCAACTGCTTTACGCGCCTGATTTGATCCGTCAACAGCGACAAGAATTTTTTCAAACATAAGAAACCTCCAATTCAGGTATACTTCATTGTATTCCCCATAAAACAGTATAGCATAATCAGGGCCATCATTCAAGACCGTTACATGTCTACATCTGAAGCACATAGCCCTTTCCACGAACATTGAGCAAGTAGCGCGGATTGGTCGGATCCGGCTCTATTTTTTGGCGAAGATGATATATATGTGGTTTTACTAGCTCGCTTGCTTCGATTTCACGTGCATCGTACCCATGAGCATAGCGGACAATCTGCGTATATGTAAGCATCTGCCCGGCATGTTCGGCAAGACAAAGCAAAATACGAAACTCGGTGGGTGTCAATGGTAGTGGTCGTTCTTCAAATGTCGCGGTCTGTCGCCATATATCAAAATGCAATTCACCAACAATTACTGATCGGTTCGTAGATGGTGTAGTTGAATGTCCATCAGTGGGCGAAAAGAGTGATTCGGACGCTGTTGGCGCCGAATGATCCTGATTTGCCAGTAACTCTTGCACCGCCGAGTTGACTGAGTCAAGCAATGCACGTTGGCGCATTTTTTGCTGACGTTCGACCAAGCCTTGTTTGACTCGTTCAACCACCTGAACCGGATCCGTGGTTTTCAACAGATAATCAAAAATACCATGATGTAAGCCTTCGAGTGCTGTTTCCAATGAACCGTGCCCGGTCAACACAATAATCGCACTATCAGGTTGATGCTTGCGGGCTTCGGCCACCACCTGCATCCCATCGATACCAGGTATCTTGAGATCGACCAGTAAAAGATCAAAAAAATGCTGTTTTAAAACGACAAGTGCCTCTTCACCGCTGGCAACTGTTGTGACGGTAAAACCAGATCGCGCAAGCAGGGCGTGGAGCGTCAAACGAATATTGACCTCATCATCTACTACCAAAATATGTGCCCGATAACTGGCCGGTTCTGTACCATATTCCATATTGAGCCTACCTGAAACAATGCAAATGCAACATGACTATAGTATAATGCAAAAAACCGATTTTTCACATGCAAAATCTATTCTAACAGGTGATGGGGTGTCTCCAGACAATCGCAAAACAAACCAGCGAACTGTATCGGGCGGTGTGTCTCCTCCCGAGCAACAGATCGCTCTGCTTGAAGCTGAACTGGCAGAGTTGAGAAAGCAAGTAACCACCACACGGCAGCAAATACATGCGCTTAAAACCCAGATAAAGGCACACAATGAATCACATGCACCAGATACACGACTCAATACGTTGCTTGCTGTAAGTGCTGCCCTGTTGGTTACCCACGAAATTGAGCCGATTCTCGATCTGGTGGTGCGTGAAGCCATGGTGCTCTTTCCCAACACCAGCACGGCGTTCTTATTTCTAGCCGATCCGATAACGGGCAACCTGGTCTTACGTGCCGCCAGCGAAGGCATTGAGACCAACATGGTGGTGGTGCCGGGGCGCGGCATTGCCAGCCGTGCGTTTCTGGCACCACGAGCTATGCTGATGACGAACGACGAACTGACCCTGGCACTAGATGAATTGGATAGCGCACAACAAGCCCTGTTGCGTTCACGCATTGGCTTCTGGCCGCCGTCCAGTGCGCTGGTGGCGCCCCTGCGCATTGAACACGAACGAATGGGCGGACTGGTTCTCTACACCAGTTTTGCCGAGCATCGGTTTTACCCCCGCGATTTGCCGTTCATTCAGGCACTTGCCGACCTGGCAGCCGTTGCTATCACCGAGATCCATCAGCGAGCGCATGCCGCCGCCCTGCAGCGTGATCTGGCCGAAACCCAATCGATGCACCAGGAAGCTCAGGCACGGCTGAATGCAGCCCAGGCTCAGCTCTTGCAGAGCGCCAAACTGGCCGCTGTGGGTGAACTATCGGCGTCGATTGCCCACGAATCAATAATCCCCTCTACGCCGCCCGCAACAGCCTCTACTTAATCGAACAGGATTTTGCCGAAGGCTCGTCCCAACGCCAATTTTTAGAGATCGCTCAGGGTGAGCTTGGACGAATTGCCCGGATTATCACGCGCATGCGTGATTTTTATCGTCCCTCACCGTCTGAGATGGCCCCAAATGATATCAATACGATTTTGCTTGAAACCATTGAGGTCGTACAGGTCCATTTACATCATAGCCAGGTTGATGTGACCACCGATCTCGCGCATGATTTGCCTCTGATTGTTGTGCATGCCGATCAGCTCCGTCAGGTCTTTCTGAACCTGATGCTCAATGCCTGTGATGCCATGCCTCAGGGGGGCACGCTCTCGGTCGTAACGATGCTCGAACCTGCCAGTGCCGATACGCCAGCCTCGCTGATTATGCACATTACCGATACCGGTATGGGTATCGACCCGGAGCATATGGATCATCTGTTTGAACCATTTTATACCACCAAAGCGCAGGGTACCGGGTTGGGCCTGGCTATCAGTGCCCATATTGTGACCCAACATGCCGGGCATATTGATGTAGAGAGCACCCTTGGTTATGGTACGACCTTTACCATTGCTCTGCCGCTGCCCTAAACCACATGAAAGCCTGAAAGACGAAGCAGAACGACACCCCACCAATAGTTGCAGGTTGCATCACCAGGCATTCTATGGTATCCTGACTGTGGATTTATACGGTACTGTTTTCGTCTTATACAAACCTGTATGTGAGGTATGGATTATGCCAATGTATGAATATGCGTGTCAGGAATGTGGCTCACAATTTGAGATGCTACGTTCCATTGCTCAGGCCGATACCGATACCTTCTGCATTCACTGTGGAAGTAGTGTGACGAAGCGTCTGTTTTCGCGTTTTGCTGCCTTTCGCAAAACCGATGGTGGCGCCGTATCTTCGGTAGCGGGTAACGGCTGTTCGGGAAATTGTAGCAGTGGCAGTTGTAGCAGTGGAGCATGCGGTTGCAGTTGCAGCCTTTAACACCAGACGAGCTCTATGAAAGTTATTATTCTCACCGCCGGCCTGGGCACACGCCTGCGCCCACACACCTTTAGTAAACCCAAACCGTTAGTCAAAGTAGCCGGCAAACCTATGCTGGCCCATATTCTCGACTCATTACAGAGCGTCGCAATTGATGAACTGATCTTTGTCACCGGGTACCTGGGTCATCGTATCCAGGACTTTGTGCAGTCGAAATATCGTTTCCCCACCCAGTTTATCGAACAAACAGCATTGCGCGGTCAGGCTCATGCTATCCACCTTACGCGGCAGGTGGCCCATGGCCCATGCATGATCGTTTTTGGTGATGGTATTATCCATGCCGACTTTGAAGCGCTCAACCGCCAGCCACCCCATGGTGTGATCTTTGTTAAAGAAATTGACGATCCCAGCCGTTTTGGTGTTGTCGTATTAGAGAACGATAAAATTACCCGCCTGGTCGAAAAACCAGAACAGCCAATCTCAAACCTGGTCGTTGTCGGCATCTATTACCTTCCCGATATCAGCCAGCTCTTTGCTGCGATTGAGCATGTGATGTCGCACAATATTCAAACCAAAGGCGAATTTTATCTGGCCGATGCCCTTCAAGTGATGATCGACGGAGGCGCCGAATTTCATGCCGAACGCGTCTCGGTCTGGAAAGACTGCGGCAATCCATCGGCCTTGCTCGATACCAACCGTTATCTGCTCGAAAATGGGCGCAGTTATGTTGGTTCGGTCACTCGTTCAGTGATCATCCCACCCGTCTACATCGATGAAACAGCGATGATCGATAGCTCGGTGATTGGCCCTTATGTTTCTGTCGCGGCGAGGGCAACTATTCGTGACTCACGTATTCGCGACTCTATCATCAATTCGGGAGCAGTCATCCAATCGATCATTCTCGATAAAAGTTTAATCGGCGATGATGCCTACGTAGAAGGCGATTTTCAAGAGATGAATGTCGGCGACGCGTCCGAGATCCGGTTTCGTTGACGAAGACCCCGCAAGGTAGCGGTCATTTTGTCACTGGTATCCTTATTCTGCTGATGAGCAACAACAAAAGGAGGCTTAGTATGACTGTTCACCCTATACCGGTGGATCACAACGACCCGACTCATGTCTGTACCTGTATGAGTGACCGTGGCATTAACGTGCAACTCCATGAAGGTCAGACCATTCGTGTGACACTCTCACGAGATCTCGTAACCTGGGCCGATAAGACCCGTACCGTTACTCCCGCAGGGACAGTGTATGAGGGTGTTGCGAAAAACATTACCGATGACGGCTTTTTTGACGTGATGACGACTGATGGCAGCATCGTTGGCTTTTACGCTCACGATTCAACCTTCACCGTCGAAGTGCTCTAACACGACCCAGCAAGCCGCCAGTAAGCACCAGAACACCCTGAAGACTCGCTTCAGGGTGTTTCTCTCTTCTTTCAAAACCAGCAACCGTATGGACCTTGCTCTGATTGACTGGCTGCAATCAGCCGAAGTTGCACGCCTGCTCAACGAATTGACCGCGAGTGATCTCTCCGCGCAAACAGTGCTCAACCAGGTGCAGCAACTTGGTCAGCGCTATGGCGGGGAACGTGCTCGTGCTCTCGTTGAACAGACCCTGCTCCGCCAACGTGCCGCCCATCGTTTCCCCAACGCCGCCCAACTCTTCTTTGAACGTGAAGCCCTCGAACAGGCCAGTAATGCAACCGTTGCCCATCACCGGGCGCAGCGGTTTGCTGGCTATGCTCAGGTAGGTGATATATGCTGTGGACTGGGCAGCGATATGCTGGCACTGGCTCAGGTCGTACCCCATGTCATTGCCATTGATCGCGACCCGTTGCGTCTGGCGCTGGCCCGTGCCAATGCGCGTGTCTGCAATCTGGAACACCGCATTGAATATGTGCAGGCCGACCTGACCCAACAGCCGCCACCCGCGCTACCGGCCCTTTTCTGCGACCCCAGTCGCCGTCAGGATGGTCACCGGCGCTTCCGCATTGCAGCGTATGAGCCACCCGTATCACAGGTTCTCAGCTGGCAACACCGTACACCGGCCCTTGCAATCAAGCTCTCACCGGGGATTACCCATGAAGACCTGGCCTATCTGGAAGCGGAAAAAGAACGCGAAATCGAATTTGTGTCGGTACGTGGGGAACTTTGCGAAGCGGTGGTATGGTGCGGCCCACTGGCAACCACCCGGCGCCGTGCCACCGTCCTTGAGTCATGGTCGCCCGACAACCAAAATCATGCAGTCGTTACACTGGTGCAGGATACCACCGTACCAGCACTTACCGTGAGCGAACGCAACAGGTGCTCTATGAACCCGACCCGGCCGTCATCCGTGCCGGTGTGCTGGCTGAACTGGGCCTACAGCTTGGCGCAAACCAACTCGACCCCCAAATTGCCTATCTGACTGCCACACAGGCACAGGAAACGCCCTTTGCTCGTTGCTGGCGCATACGTGAATGGCTACCATTTCAGCTTAAGCGGTTACGCGCCCGCCTGCGAGCACTCGACGCCGGCGTTGTCACCGTCAAAAAACGCGGATCACCGCTGAACACCGATTTGCTCGCCCAACAACTACGCGGTAAGGGCAACCAACCGCTGGTGGTCGTCCTCACCCGGCACAACAACCAGCCCATTGCACTTATCTGCGAGGTAAGCCACTAGAAGGGGATATCGTCTTCATTCATCGTGTCACCAATCGGCTGTGGCTGATTACGCGCACTTCCCCCGGCTGGTGAGGCTGATTCTGCTCGTCGTGGTGGCGCCGCTGGTGGTGGGTCACTGCGCTCATATTCCTCATAGTTGGGGCTGTAGCCGCGATCTTCTGGTTCAGCAATCGATGAGTCTCGATCTCCCTTGCTGTCCAGTATCATCATATCGAGGGCAACAATTTTGGTGGTATAGCGTGTCCCACCATCACGGTCCGTCCACTTATCAGTTTTCAAGCGTCCCTCAATATAGATCTGTCGTCCTTTGGTGAGATACTGGTTGCAGATTTCAGCCAGACGGTCCCATGTTTCAATAAGGTGCCACTCCGTTCTGTCGCGCTCGTTCCCATCACGATCAGTCCATCTGTCACCGGTTGCCATTGAGAACGTTGTGACCGGTTTACCCTGCGTCGTATACCGCATCTCCGGGTCTTTGCCCAGCCGGCCAATCAGTTGTACACGATTTAACCCTTTTGCCATAACTCCCTCAACTTCCCTCGCTCTGGGTTGCCTGAAGCGACATTGCCCAAAAAGCATACAAAATATCTATCATATGATAGCACACATGTTTGTTTGTGTCAAAACGGCAGCTTAGCCCGAACGAATCATTGGCTCGCTGGATTTTGCTTTCACCGCGGCTGCAATCACGGCAACCGTGCGAGCCTCAATCGCTTCTTGCGCCTGGCGAATCGCGTTCTGGATTGCCACCGCATCGGATTTGCCGTGAGCAATGATCGTCACGCCGCGCACGCCCAATAGTGGCGCCCCACCCTGGTTGCGATAGTCGGTGATTTTGCGTAGATGCAACAACGGAAACAGGCCCGCGCCGACCAGTCCCGCACTGCCCAGCAGCGCACCGGCGACCGCTCGCCAGCGCTCCTTACCAGGCCACGCCGTCAGGAGTACTGTGGGTAACAATCCGACCAGCAAACGTTGGAGCGGTTGGCGTTTCAGTTCGTGTATAAGCTTATGCTTACCGTAGGAGACCACCGCCTCGGATGTCTTCAAGGTTAGGTTGCCCACAAACCCATCGGCAATCAACACATCACAAACATCATGCAACAACAGGTCTTTGGGTTCAGCATTGCCCACAAAGTTCAGATCACTGTCACGCAACAGCTTATGCGTTTCCTGTACCAGCCGATTCCCCTTGCCCGGTTCTTCACCATTGGCGAGCAAGGCCACACGCGGTCGCTCAATCCCCGTTGTATGCCGTGCATGGATCGTTCCCATCTGCGCAAATTGCACGAGATACTCCGGCTTACAGTCCGTCGTCGCGCCAACATCGAGCAGCACCACCGAATGGTGCAGGGTTGGAATAACGGTTGCCAGCACCGGACGCTCAATGCCGGGCAAGCGACCAGCACCAGCAATGCCCCGGCCATCGAGGCTCCGCTATGTCCCGCCGATACAAACGCATCGGCCTTGCCTTCACGCACCAGCCGCAAACCGACCATATGCGATGAACCCGGTCGCCGGCGCACAGCCTGCAGAGCTGGCTCATCCATGCCAATTACCTCCGGCGCATGCACCGGAAACAGATACAACCCTCGCGTGTTATGGCGAGCAAGCTCGGCGTTTATTGCTTGCTCATCACCGACCAGCAAGATCGTGCAACCATAGGCGCGTGCTGCTAGCACCGCCCCTCGCACCGGTTCACGCGGAGCGTGATCACCGCCCATCGCATCAAGCACAATTCGCATACACTCCCCCGCTCCAATCTCCACTGTCCAAAGATCGTTCTCACTGTTGCTATTATACGACATGATGCGTCATTGCGTTTGCGTTACCGAACAATGCCACATCGCAACACACGTTCTGGACAATCTGTATCACTGTGGTATCATGCCAATACTGTGCAACAAGATGCTAACTCCAGTCTCCAATCCCAACTTGCCACTGTCGGCTTTTTTCAGGGGCTAGATGCCTCAGCTTTGACCATCATTGCTGAAGCGGGGCAGATTTGCCCGGTCGAACGCGATGCCTTTTTTTTCCATCAAGATGACCCTGCGACCTGGTTTTATGTCTTACTTCAGGGTCAGGCTCGCCTGAGCCAGATAACCCCCGAAGGTCATCAGGTCATCCTTGGTTTTGTGGTGCCGGGTCAGGCTGTTGGCATCGTTGCCGCGATGGATCAGGCCGAATACCCTTTAACGCTCCAGGCGGTTACCGATTGTGTCGCGCTTGGCTGGCAACGTGAGACATTGCTCACGCTCTTTGAACGTTATCCGATCCTGGCGTTGCGTGCCCTGCGCATGGTCACCGGACGGTTTGTGCAATTGCAAACCAGTACCGCGAACTCGCCACCGAACGCGTTGGCCGTCGTATCGCTCGCACCCTGCTGCGGCTCGTCGAACAGGCTGGTCAACACGAAACCAGTGGTGTTCGGATCGACCTGGCCCTTTCGCGTCAGGACCTGGCCGACATGACCGGCACCACGCTCTACACCGTGAGTCGCACCCTGAGCCACTGGGAAAAACAGGGCCTAGTCGAAACCGGGCGTGAGCGCGTGCTTATTCGCTCGCTGGCAGCGCTAAAAGCCATTGCCGAAGATATGTTGCCCCCTAACGATTAACCCCAATCTGCATGTTGTGTGCCTGTGTTGGTGCGCTGCGGAAACTGGTATGCGGTGCAGCATGCTGTGCCGCTACGGATGTTTGGGATCGTATGGCAACGCGGCTATCTGGCATCAAGTCGTTCGTTGTTTGCGCTAGCGCAACGACAACCCGGCATCACACTGCTATGCTACGAGCTAGGACGATGTGTATACCCTTTGAGGAGGAACCAACAAATGATGATGCTGTGTAATCAGTGCCAGGAGACAAATCATAATGAGGGCTGTGAACAACGCGGTGTGTGCGGCAAAGATGCCGAACTGTCGGCGTTGCAAGATTATTTGCTTTATGCATTAAAGGGCCTGGCGTTTTATGGTGTGCGTGCGCGTGCAGCTGGGATTGTGCATGAGTCTACAGATCTGTTTGTGGCCCAGGCACTCTTTGCAACCTTGACGAATGTGAATTTTGACCAGGAACGCATCTACCAACTGACCACAGAGGCGTTTGCGCGGCGTGACCAGTTGCGCATGAGCTTGCCGCCACAGCCGGATGCGCCATTGATGGGAACCTGTCTGCCTGCAGATGGCATTGATGCGTCGGTGCGTATGGGCATCCTGGTATCAGCAGCAATGCATCCTCACCCCAATGCCGATATCCAATCGTTGCGTGAACTGCTGATCTACGGTCTCAAGGGGCTGGCAGCCTACTGCGATCATGCCTATGTGCTTGATCACCGTGATCCCGATCTGCTGGCCTTTCTGCAAGATGGTCTGGTTGCTACCACCAACGATAGCATCACTGTGGAGGCACTGATCGACCTGGCGATGCGTTGCGGTCAGCACGGCGTCACCGCTATGGCCCTGCTCGATGAAGCCAACACCAGTCGTTTTGGTCACCCCGAACCAACCCAGGTCAATCTGGGCGTCGATCCGACGGCTCCGGGTATTCTGGTCAGCGGGCATGACCTGCTGGACCTGTATGAACTGCTGCAACAGACCGCTGGCACTGGTATCAATGTGTATACCCATGGCGAAATGCTGCCGGCCCATGCCTATCCCGCTTTCAAGCAATTTCCGCATCTCATCGGCAACTATGGCGGCGCCTGGTGGGAGCAGCAGCAGCACTTTGCGCAGTTCAATGGCCCTATTTTGGTGACCACCAACTGCCTGCAAAAGCCCCGCGAAAGCTATACTGATCGCATCTTCACCACAGGTATGGTTGGCTGGGAGCATCTGCCACACATTGCCGACCGCCAACCCGGACAGGCCAAAGACTTTAGCGCTCTGATTGCCCGTGCCCGTACCTGTGCGCCCCCGGTGCAACTGGAAAGCGGAAGCATCACCATTGGTTTTGCCCACAATGCCATTCTCGGGGCCGCCGATCAGGTGCTGGCAGCGGTACAAAGCGGAGCTTTACAGCGCTTTGTGGTGATGGCAGGCTGCGATGGCCGCCACAAAGAGCGCACCTACTATACCGATGTTGCCCGTACCCTTCCCGAAGATACGATTATTCTCACCGCTGGCTGTGCCAAATATCGCTACAATAAGCTCGATCTCGGCACATTAGGCGGACTACCGCGCGTACTCGATGCCGGTCAATGCAACGACTGCTTTTCATTAGTGAAAGTCGCATTGGCCCTGACCGAGGCCATTGGCGTAGACAGCGTGAATGATCTGCCCATCTCCTATGACATTGCCTGGTACGAGCAGAAGGCCGTTCTGGTGCTGTTATCGCTGTTATCGCTGGGCGTCAAGGGTATTCGCCTGGGGCCAACGCTGCCCGCGTTCCTCTCACCCAAGGTGGCCGACGTTCTGGTACGCACGTTTGATATCAAGCCCATTGCCACCGTTGAGCAAGATGTTGCTGCCATGATGGTCGGGAACTGATACCAAATTCAGTTCATCGATATGAGACATAGGTGCGGCTTGCAGCCTGCTTTGGAGGGTCGCAGCGCGCTGCGACCCTCCAAAGCAGGCGCTCCGCGTTCTATCAAAGCGTATACCAGTGATCACCCGAATTTGGTATGATACGTTCCAACAAGCATGTCACGTCCACAGCCAGGATACTCAGGTGAACACCGTCCCTGGTGCAACCGTTGTATCCTTCGTGTGCTGTGTGGTGAATCTCAATGCCTCTATCTGCTCTGTAGGAGCTTCCGCATTTCAGCCTGGGGCGACCGCCCCAGGCACTGCCCGGCCCGCACTCCTTCTGTCATCACCGGCTCTTTGCACCTGATACCAAATTCGGTTAATCGATATGAAACGTAGCTGCGGCTTGTAGCCTGCTTTGTAGTGGCGCAGCGCGCTGCGCCACTACAAAGCAGGCGATCCGTGTTCGATCAAAGCACATACCAGTGATCACCCGAATTTGGTATGAGATTGCGCTGATAGGAGGGTAAACAGCTATCCGGTAGAACGTTTCCTGTTTCCTTCCACGTTTGCGAAACCGTGCTTTTTTGTACTATATATGTTAGGATAAAAGAGTACGAGCCTCTGCCATGGGCAGTCGGGTAGCAATGAAGCACAGGCTCGCGTCCTTTTTTATATCCTTTATTGAGCATAATTACCCGAAATAGGATCTCAGGATGTGCATTATGATTATCAATAACGAACTTGTCGGTACCCTGGAACAAGAAAATGAGCGTCTCCGCGCCGAAAACGATCAGCTGTATCGGAGATGTATTGAGGCTGAACATGAACGGGATATGCTCCAGGCTGCACAGATTCAAGCAGAATCGCGTCAACGCGAATTGGAATATGCCAACCATGAACTGCGGAACCGACAGACGCTCTTTCAGACCTTGATCGACAGCATACCAGCGGCTATTGCCGTGCGTGACCGGCGCGGGCGATTTTTGCTCGCCAATCGACACATGGTTGCACAGCTGCATGTTGATTGCGATGAGATTATTGGCAAAGCCGATTATGAACTGCTCCCCGAACATCTCATTCAGCAATGGCGCAAAAGCGATCAACCGGTCCTCACCCAGCGCCAGTCTACCGAACGTGAAGAGTCCTTCTTTGATCAGGGAACATGGCATACCCTGTTAACCAACCGCTTTCCCCTGTTCAATGACCATGGATCGATCTATGGCATTGGCTCTATTGCGACCGATATCACCGAACGCAAACAGATGGAAGAGCAACTGCAACTGGCCCAGTTTGCCCTTGATAGCTCAACCGATGGCATACAGTTTGCTAACCGCGATGCGCAGATTGTCTATGCCAATCAGGCGTTCGCCACCATGCTGGGCTACCAACCGGACGAACTGCAACGCCTGTCTGTGCTGGATGTCGATCCCGAACTCACGCTCCCTGAGTGGCAGCAACTTTGGGACCAACTCAAGCAGCATCAAGGCTGGCGCTTTGAACGCCAATTGCAGCGCAAAGATGGCAGCTGTTTTCCGTCCGAACTGGTGAATGATTACCTTGGCTTTAACGATTGTCTATATATTTGTACCTTTGTTCGCGATATCACCGAACGCAAACGCGCCGAACAAGAACAGGCGGCCCTGCATCAGCAGATTATTGATGCCCAGCGTGAAGCTATTCGCCAGCTACGCATGCCGATCATACCGATGGCGCATGGTGTGCTGCTTTTGCCCTGTGTTGGTGCGTTGGATCGCGAACGTATGGAGCAGATGCTCGCAACGCTGCTCAATGGGGTCGCCGCGCAGCATGCGCGGGTGGTTATTCTTGATATGACCGGGGTAGCGACGGTGGAGACTGGGGTAGGGCAAGACCTGATGCAACTTGCACAGGCCGTGCAGCTACTCGGTGCGCAAATGGTGCTAACAGGTATCAGTCCACTGCTGGCCGAAGAGTTGGTACAGATCGAACATCCGATCAAAGGCATCGTCACACACAATACCTTGCAGGCTGGAGTGGCCTATGTGCTCCAACAGCGCCGGCGCTAATACCAGCTGACACAGGACTGGCAGAACACAAATTGGTAAGCAGTAGAGATATCTCTTCTCCAGAAAGAGATATCTCTTTCGGCAAACAGGGGATCAGTCTAGCAACATCGAACGCAGCATCCAGGCGGTCTTTTCGTGTCGTTCCATCAACCCAGTTAAAAAGTCATTCGTGCCAATATCGCCATATTGCTCATCGCAGGTGACGAGATCAACGCGTAAAAGCGGATGATAGACTCGTGATCATGGAGCACATTAGCAATCATGGTACGTGCATCTGGGTACTGCCCCGGCTCCTCGCTCAAGCGTGTCAGGCTCGCAAACTCCTGGAGCGTACCAACGGCAAATACACCCACTGCTCTGGCTCGTTCAGCGATATCATCAATCTCCTGCTCCAACTGCTCATACTGCTCTTGAAAGAGTTTATGGAGGGGATCAAAATGAATGCCTAGTACATTCCAGTGATAGTTTCGCGTTTTGGTATAGAGTACATATTCGTCGGCCAGCACACGATTTAAAATCTCACCAACACCGTTGCGCTGTTCTTCCGAAAGCCCTATGTTTATTGTTCGATGGGTACTCATAGAAGCGACCTCCTTTTTCACTCTGCTCTTCAATGAAAGGGATTGGTTTTGGTCCAACCCATGTGCATGATAACAAAGAATGCTGTTTTCATGTGCTGATCAATGTGGATATCTGATACAATCATCGGTTTGCATCAGAGCGCATGACATGGTATAAAAAAAGCAGACAATTATGAAAGGCGCAAGATAGAGAGTAACCGTAGCGTACCCAGATATTCCTGGATGGTGTGTTGTTCTGTCATCTTCATACCATGTGGGCAACAGCCTCTTATTGGAAACGGTGACAATGATGCTTTTGAGAAGAGTACGTTACCAGGGGGAAGAAATAATGAGGACTAATGAGACAAATTTTACCAGGCTCCAGACCGAGAACGAAACCTTACGCCAGCACATCGGGGTGTTAGAACAGCGAATCGCACAGCTTCAGCCATTTGTTGACAATACCGACGATTTGCTGTTCCAGATTGACGCTAGTGGCCGCTTGCTGTATGCCAATGCCAGTGCTCGACGTCTGCTGGGTATTGTACCGAACAATGGTGGCGATGTTTCGGTGTTTGCGCATCTTTCGCTTGAAGAGGCAGAACACATACAGCAGACCCTGACCCACACTGTGGTACAACATCAGCAGCATGCTACGCTGGAGGTGCAGATGGGTGATACTCATGGCGAAATGCAAACCATGCTCTGGCAGATGACCCTGTGTTATGCTGTCGAGGGTCAACTTGATCATCTCAACTGCATCTGTCGCGATATGACCCAACAGAAACAGCACGATGCGGAGCGGCGCATGTTTCAAGCACTGATTGAACATAGCACCGATTTTATCGGTTTTGCCTCGCTTGAAGGTCGTCCGATCTTTCTCAACCGTGCTGGACGACGTTTGATGGAAATGACCGACGAAGAAGACATTAGCAATCGACCAGTGATTGACCATCTCGTGCCCGCCGATCAGACGTTTGCACAGGAGACGATTCTCCCCACCGTTATGCAAAAGGGATGCTGGCAGGGAGAGGTGCGTTTTCGTACTTTTCAAAGCGGCACAGAGATTCCGGTGCTTTGGAATATCTTTCTCTTGCCCGCCTACGAGACCGGGGGCGCGCCGGTCGTAGCCACGGTAACCCGTGACCTGACGGAACAGAAACGTCAGGAGGCTGCGCTCCACAAGGCACAACGGTCGCTCGACCAGGCGGTCGATACCGTCCTATGGGGAACAATGGATGGGCGCATTACCTATGCCAATGAGGCGGCCAGCAAAGACTTGGGCTATTCACGTGATGAGTTGTTGACGATGACCATCACTGATCTTGATTTCAACAAGACGACGGAGCAATTAGGAGCAATCCTGGAGATGATACGTGAACAACAGGTGGTGCGTTTTGAAACCGTGCATTTGCGCAAAGATGGCAGCACTTTTCCGGTTGAAGTGACGGTCTATTACCTGACATTTGATGGAGAGGAGTTTCTCCACGCTTTTGTCCGCGATATCACTGCCCGCAAGCAGGCCGAAGCAGAACAGGCGGCGCTGCAACAGCAGATTATCGATGCCCAGCGTGAAGCACTCCGTGAACTGAGCACACCCATGATCCCTATCTCAGATGAAGTCGTCATTATGCCGCTGATCGGGACGATTGACAGCAGCCGGGCGCAGCAGGTGATGGAGACCTTGCTGGAGGGGGTGGCCCAGCACCGTGCGACGCTTGCTATTCTGGATATTACCGGGGTATCGATGGTGGATACGCAGGTAGCTCAGGTCTTTATCCAAGCGGCTCAGGCGGTCAAGTTGCTGGGTGCCCAGGTGATGATCACCGGCATTCAACCCCAGATTGCGCAGACTCTGGTGCAACTGGGCATTGATCTGAATGGCATGCTCACCCGCAGCAGCCTGCAATCGGGCATTGCTGCCGCGCTCCGTCAACCCCAGGTGGGGAAGGAACATCATGCAGCCATGCGTTAGTGGTTTAACTGCTTTGATTTGATGCGTTCAGCTGTAGGTGCGGCTTGCAGCTGCACGGCGGTCGTCCCGACCGCACGCACGTATCAGACGGAAGTGCGCCTTGCAGCCGCACGCCGACGCGACAAGCAGTCGCCACGCACATAGCAAGGTGGTCCCAACCGCTCGTGGTCTCATACCAAATGGCAAGCATCGATATGAGACGGAGGTGCGGCGTGCTTCCGCACGGCGGTCGTCCCGACCGCACGCACGTATCAGACGGAGGTGGGGCGTGCTGCCGAGATACTTACGGCAGCACGCTGACGTCCCTACAAAGCGGCTGCAAGCCGCGCCTCCGTGGTGGCGGTGGCGGCTCAGGGTTGCGCGGCTGCAAGCTGCGCCTACGATCAATAGGGGAGCG
>JAAURD010000290.1 GCA_012034075.1 Chloroflexaceae bacterium
GGCTTCGGATCGTGGCTGCGTTTCGTAGGGTCGCAGCGCGCTGCGACCCTACAAAGCAGGCGCTACGTTCCACAGCCGTATAAGCTATCATGCAATGAAAAGCTATTCTTGAGAATACGTCTGGTCGAAGGCCGGTTTTGCCTCGCTTTCCTATGCTATAATACCCATATACTGGCATGGCTAACGGTACGGAGAAGGCTAAGCCAAGGGAAGGACGACATGAACCGAGCGTTATGGCAATCAGCTGGGTGTATCGAAAAACTGGCACATGGATGACGCAGGAGACAACAGGGCAGTGCGATGAAACCATCACACGAGCTAGATGAGGGCATCATCCCCGGCAGTAGGCATCTCTATGTCTCGCATGAGATGATCGGCCTGCCAGAATTACAACACATCGTTGCATCTGGTGTTGCTCTGTGGCAGCGCCGTATGCAGCAGGGCGATCAGGTTGGGCGTGAACAGGCGGCCCGGGCCATCAAAGAACTCTCGCAGATTCTCGATAGTCTTTCGCAACAGCTGGCCCAGGGGCGACGCACGATGCGTATTACGACACGCTTGCCACGTACCCGCACCTACACCGTTGGCTGTCCCGCTTGCGGTCATGGCAACCGTCAGGAAGCGCGTTTTTGTCAATCGTGTGGAACCATGCTCTCCAGCCAGGCAGCACGCATCCAGCCAGCCGGGGACCCCAAGCTCTATCTCCAGACCGCTTCCCAAACCGATACTGGTCGCCAACGTCCCATCAATGAAGATACCTGTGCCATCACCACGTTGCAGGTCACGCCCCAGGGTCGCATCATGCTGCTGCTGGTAGCAGACGGTATGGGCGGAGCACAGGCCGGCGAACAGGCCAGTCATCTCGCCAGTGAAATGGTCCAACAGTATCTCGTCCAGCGTGTCACACAAACGCCCTCTCCCAAGGAGGGAGCGGGGCTGGGGGTGCGGGTCTACCGGATACCACCTGGCCCACGCGGTTGACCCAGGCATTGCACCATGCCAACGAACGGGTCTATCAGCAAGGGCAGCACAACCAGCAGCAGCAGGGCATGGGTACCACCATGACCTGTGTGGTAGTGACCAATACGCATGCCCATATCGCCCATGTGGGTGATAGCCGGGCCTATCTCATCAATCAGCATGGTGTGACCGAGGACGGCAGCGTGGTGATGCAACTCACCGTTGATCATACGCTGGTGGCACGGCTGGTGGATATCGGTCAGGTACGGCCGGAAGAGGCCCGTACCCATCCGCAACGCAATATCATCTATCGCGCACTTGGGGTCGATGCGACCCTTGAGGTCGATACGGCAACGCAGCCCATCACGAGAGGCGATATCCTGGTGCTCTGCTCCGATGGGCTGACAACCTATGTTGATGCGGATGAGCTGGCGCGTGTGACGTTGAGCGCCAGCCACCCCACGGTGGCCTGCCAGCAACTGGTGCATCTGGCCAATAACCGTGGTGGACAAGACAATATCAGTGTGATTGTTGCCAGGGTTGATGTATTGTAATATGAACCAGGAGACCAGTGTTTCGCGTATTTGGAAAGACAAAAGCAGAGCAACATGATCGTTTGTAAACGATGCAACAGTTCCAATTATCCAGAATCACCTTTCTGTTGGAAATGTGGTGAAGCGCTCCAACGCTCCAACGCTTCAACGCTTCAACGCTCCAACGCTTACCAGTCACCTGACGATGATGATACACGCTGGTTAGAGGAGACCCTGGTAAACGAACCATCTGAATCGGTACCATTGCACGAACGGCGCACTGCGCCCCTATTCTGGCGATTTGATAATGATCAGGAGAATGACATGAGTCAGTCTCAATCTGTTGAGCCGACCCGATTTGGTCAACGGTATGAAATTCTTACCCAGGATGAGCAAGGCTTCGTAGAAGTAGCGGATCATAAGCCGTGGGAACGTTGCTGGTCGTGCAATGACACCAGCAACGAACCGGGGACCTACTACTGCAACCGCTGCGGCGCCTATCTTGATAATCGGAGCTACCGTGGTATGCTCACCAGCAAGGACGCTCCAACCGGTCTGGCCCTCATTCCAACCATTGATGACGAGTTTGCCCGCAGTATTCTACCCCCCATCTGGGATCAGATCGATGATGGTGATGAAACCCTGGTCTTGCTGGACCGCACTGGATACAACACAGTAACATTGCCGTTGAGCGATCAGGTCGCGCTCCATGTTGGCCTGGACCTGGCCCGTTTGCTGGTGGTCTTGCATAGCCAGCAGATGGTGCTGGGCAAAGTGCAGCCCTATGATCTCAGCATGACCGCCGCCAATGAAATGCTGTTGTGCAACACGCCCAGCATACGGCTGGTAGATGCCGATGCAATGAGTGCAGCCGAAGCCGATGACCTTCGTCATTTGGCCCGTTTGCTCGAAGAACTGACCCGCACACCGCGCACAACGCGCCGGTTGCCCGACCGTGAAGGGGATATCGAGCTGGATGAGGCATTGGACGGCGACGCTGAACACCACGAACCGCTCTTCACGATGGTGCTGAGCCAGATTCGCACGGGTGAACTTGCCAGTGCCAGTGCCCTGGCGAGCCGCCTCGATGCGTTGCTGCAGGAGTATACATCGCCCACGCCGCTGCGGCAGCATGTGGGGGCTGTCTCCCACGAAGGGCAAGTTCGGGATCATAATGAGGATAGTCTGCTGACCCTGAACTTTTCGCTCAACAATACATCGCGTGATTCATTTTGGGGTATTTATGTGGTAGCTGATGGTATGGGCGGGCACGCCGCCGGCGAAGTTGCTAGTAGCCTGGCCCTGCGTGGCGCGGCCGAATCACTGCTGCGCGAGTATCTGGCGCTGGCTTTAGACCTGGATGCGATCTATGATCAAGAGCGTGTCAGTGAGATTGTGCGCCAATCTATTCTCAATGCTAATGAAACGGTGCGGGATGCCGGTCATGCCCGTGGGAACGATATGGGCACAACTATTACGCTCGCATTTATTGTGGGTGATCGCGCGACGATTGCCAATGTCGGTGATAGCCGCACGTATCTCTATCGTGATCGCAAACTCCGGCGCATCACGCGCGATCACTCGCTGGTAATGCGGCTGGTGGACCTGGGGCAGATTACGGAAGATGACATTTACACCCATCCGCAACGCAACGCTGTGCTCCGCTCACTGGGCGATCAGGGGCATCTCGAAGTTGATATCTTTGTCCAGCGATTGCAACCGGGCGATGCGCTGTTGCTCTGCTCCGATGGGCTATGGGAAATGATACGTGACCTTCGCATGGAAACGATCCTGGCAACCTATCCCGACGACCCGCAGTCTGCGTGCCAGGAACTCATTCATGCGGCGAATGAGGCCGGTGGTGAAGATAATATTACATCAGTTCTGGTGCAATTGACGGAATGATCGTTGTAAAACAGGAGAAACCATGCACATGCAGATGGGCTATGGGAAATGATACGTGACCTTCGCATGGAAACGATCCTGGCAACCTATCCCGGCGACCCGCAGTCTGCGTGCCAGGAACTCATTCATGCGGCGAATGAGGCCGGTGGTGAAGCCCATAGTACATGTTCTGGTGCAATTGACGGAATGATCGTTGTAAAACAGGAGGAACCACGCACATGCAGCAAGCTATGACGCTGACCTGTACCTGGGGCCGCACGCCCATGCCGGTGAGCAACACCCCCCAGGTCAACTATTTGCTGGTCGAAGCCCAACCGGATGCACCGCCCAGCACGCCCGTGCCGCTCAACTTTTGCCTGGTGCTCGATCATTCCGGGTCGATGAAGGGCGAAAAATTGGCGAACATGAAGGCGGCAACTCGGCGGGTGATTGAAACACTGACGCCCCAGGATATCGTCTCATTGGTGATTTTTGATGATACGGTGCAGACGGTGCTGCCAGCGACGGCGGCCACCGATAAGGCCGCGCTGATCGCCCAGATCGATCAGATTGATGCGGTGGGAGGCACCGCGATGTCACTCGGCTTGCAGACGGGTCAGCAAGAACTGCAAAAGCATCTCAGTCCCGACCGCGTCAATCATCTGCTGTTGCTCACCGATGGGCAAACCTGGGGCGATGAAGATGCGTGCCGCGATGTTGCTCGCAGCCTCAGCCGCGAGGATGTGCCAGTTACGGCACTGGGCCTGGGTGACGAATGGAACGAACAGTTGCTTGATGATCTGGCGAACCTGACCGATGGTTCATCCGATTATGTGGCAGACCCATCACAGATCGATGCGTTCTTTCAGCGTGCGGTGACGACCGCTCAGGGCACGGCGGCGCGTGATGCGCGATTATTGATGCGTTTGATCACCGATGTGACGCCGCGTGCGGTCTATCGTGTGACGCCGACGATTGCCAATCTGGGCTATGAACCGATTGTTCAGAATGAGGTTCTGCTGAAACTGGGCGATATCACCTATGGCAACAGCGGCTGCATTGCGCTGGATCTGATGCTGCCTGCCCGGACCGAAGGATCCTTCCGCATTGCCAATGCCGAGTTGCACTATCTGCCCTTGGGCGAGCAGACTCCGCAGATACTGAAGCAGGATATTGTGCTTGATTTCAGTGCTAACCCGGATGCACCGCGTTATACTGCGCGGGTGATGAATATTGTGGAAAAGGTAACGGCGTTTAAACTGCAAACCCGCGCCCTGGAAGAGGCACAGGCGGGGAACCTGAGCAGTGCTACCCAGAAACTCCGTGCTGCGGCGACGCGCTTGCTTGATATGGGCGAAGTTGAACTGGCGACACGGACCCAGCAACAGGCGGAGGAACTGGAACAAGGCGGCGGTATGACGGCCGAAACGCAAAAGGCATTGCGCTATGCGACGCGCCGGTTGACGCAGAAGCTGGAACCGTGACGCGCTGGAGCGTTGGAGCGTTGGAGCGTTGGAGCGTTGGAGCGTTGGAGCGTTGGAGCGTTGGAGCGTTGGAGCGTTGGACGCAATGG
>JAAURD010000291.1 GCA_012034075.1 Chloroflexaceae bacterium
CCTGGGAAAGTCGCGGTATCGGTGCAACCATCATCTTCACGTCCACGGCAATCACACTGGTCATGGCTGTTCACGCTGGCACTGGCCGCGGTGCTCTTGCTCCTGGCACTGAATGGAGTGAACTGGCAAGAGTTGTTGACGACGTTGCAGCAGGCCCGTCCGGTGTATCTGGTGCTGGCGCTAGTGCTGCTCAGTGTCTCGTTCTTTTGCGGGCATTGCGTTGGCGCGTGTTGCTAAGCGCCGAAAAAGCCATATCGCCGCTGACCATGTTCTGGGCAACATCGGCGGGATATCTGGGCAACACCTTTTTGCCAGCACGAGCAGGTGAAATTATTCGTTCGGCGTTGATCGGACGCCGTGAGGCTATCAGTACCAGCTATGTGCTGGCTACGGCGCTGACCGAGCGCATGATGGATGTGATTATTCTGGTGCTCATGAGCGGTATCGCGCTGATGGCGTTGCCGAATATGCCAGAATGGCTGGTGCTGGCAGCGCAAGCCATGGCGGTTATGGGCATCGTAGCGCTGGGTATTCTGTTTCTGGGGCCACGCCTGGAGTCGTTCTTTACGCTGGTGCTCCAACGCATTCCGCTCCTGCCACCGAACATCCGTGAGCGCTTGATCAGTTTGCTGAGCCAGTTTCTCATGGGCATGCGGGCATTACACCATCCGGGGCGCATGCTGCGATTTGCCGGCTGGTCGCTGCTCATCTGGTCAGCCGATGCCGTGATTGCCATGCTCGCGCGTACGCACTGAATCTGACGCTGACGCTGCCGCAATCGCTCTTGTTGCTGGCAGCGCTTGGGCTGGCAAGTGCAGCGCCATCAACCCCCGGCTATGTGGGCATCTATCAGTTTGTAGCGGTAACGGTGCTCCCCGCATTTGACTTTAGCCGCAGTGAAGCCCTGGCCTATATCCTGACATTTCAGGCCATCAGCCTGGTGATCGTACTGGTCTGGGGGTTCGTGGGGCTGTGGCAACTGGGTGGCCCACCACGGAGCGATGACCTGGTGCTCGGCAATCCGTAACTGGTTTGCCCTGTTGGCGTATCTCACGGTACAATATGGCAATGATAAGAAAAGCAAGTATGAAGGAGCAGTATCATGAGCGACTATCGTGAATCTGAATCAACACAGACAGCATCTGGGAACACTGCCCCCGAACGAACCCTGGTCCAGGAATTTGAGGTTGCCGGTTCCCAATTGATTAACAGCGTGCGTGAACTCATTGCATCAGGCAATGTCCATCATCTGGTGATTCGTTCGGTTGATGGCAAACTCTTGCTTGAGATACCAGTAACGGCGGGGCTTGCCATTGGTGGTGTGGTAACGCTCTTTACGCCACTGATAACAGCGCTGGCGGCCATTGCAGCCATGGTGAGTCGCGTCAAGATCGAAGTCGTGCGAATTGAACAGAACTAGCAGGGTGCTCCTGGGAAAACGCTGATTGACTCTGGTGATGGTATAATTGATACGGAACAGTGCAGGTGCGTAGGAAAGGAGCCGTGATGATTGAAGATGATATGCAGACCCCTGATCGATCAGCGGCGTTTTCAGATATAAACGCCGAATCCGATCGGTCAATGCGTGAGAAACGTGTACCCGCTCTGGATCGTGAAGCCCCGGTTGGGCCGGAAGCAGACGTATCACCAAGCGATATTTCGCAGGTCCGTGACCTGTTATTTGGCAGTCATAATCGCGAGTATGAACGCCGGTTTCGCCTGATTGAGCGCCAGAACGACATGCTGCAGGCAACCGTGCAACGATTGAATGAACGCTTGAGCCGCCTTGATAATGAAAACAGCGAATTGCGGGAGCGCTTGCGTGATGGCAATGCGCAGCTCCAATCGCGCCTGGAGGAGATGCAGCTGGCTCTCTACCACCGTCTGGATGAGATTCAGCGAACGTTGACTGACCGGATACAGGGCTATCAGCGAGATGCGGATGGGCGGTTTGATGAACTGCATGCAACGATGACAAACCTGTTTGATGAACTTGATGCCAATAAACCGGATCAGCAGCAGATAGCCGATATGGTGATTGATCTTGGCATGCGGATTAAACGCACTATCCGCCGACCCATGCTCTCGGATACACAGCGGTTGCTGGATGATTAAATGACATTCCAGCAATGAGTGCGACAACAGCAGCAGTTGAAAAAAAGGCGCAGCATGCATGGGCCTTCCCTGCGTGATCATCAGAGCTATGAATCCAGCGAAATCACCAGATTACGGGCGCTTCTGCTAACAATAGAAGCGGAACGAATTGCTGTGCTGGAGAACCGCCTCTTTGATCTGTATGCACAGCTTGGCTTGCAACCAGGTGATAGGCTGCCACTCGCTGAAATGAACGCAGCCTATCTCTGGGCCGATCTGGGCGATGCAGCAGAGACGGAAGAAATTGCACGTTTACGAACACTCGTATTTGCTGCAGAGCGCCGTCGGCTTGCACGAATAGAGGTGCGCATTGCCCCATTACGGTCTTGGTTGATACATTCGGATGAGTGGGCCTGGTCGTTTGAGACCGATGTTCAACGAATACGAGCAACACTCCCTGCTGTGGCAGATGATTCGGCGGCTTCAACCGAGATTCAGCATTTACGGAAGCTGTTGTTAGCACCGTATCATCGTCGGATTGCCGACTTGGAAGCGCAGTTGATTGTGTTACAGCAGTATTGTGCCGAACGACAGATGCGAGATGCTCAGCTGGCCAGGGCAGCAACAGAGGCCCCAGACCGATTAACCGTTCTTCCAGATGAGGCAATGGCTGACTCAGCCATCAGTCTTATCACGATTGAAGAAATCGCGGACGTTCCGTTCTCTGAAGAAGCAGCTGATCAAGCAGGGATTGATGTTGATCGTGCAGCGGTGCTCATAGATGTTGAGCCGTTGATTGATTCTGAGGTCGCTGCTGATTGTTCTGATGATCCCACCGAGGTGCTGCTTGCGCAACCATCGGCTGGCCTGGCAACGGATAGACCGGTTGCATCAGGCGATGATGGCGATGTTGCGCTCGAAGCCGCTATGCCTGAAGCCGAAACGCCGATTGCTGCCGAAACGAACGAGGATCATTCGCTAAGCGAGCCGGCAGCTGCTGAAGGAGCTCATGCCGGTGCTGTTGCCGAGCCTACAACCCAACCCCGCCAGGCCATGCCTGGTTCGCTGGCAGCGCAAACCCAACACCATGATTGGGAAGCGCTGGATGAGCTGAAACGAGAGCGTGATGCCATACTGTCAGGCAGTCATCCCGATGCGGTGGTTGATGATCTGGAAAAGTTACGGGCGATTTTGTTAGTTCCGGCACGGCAGCATATTACCTATCTGGAATCACAGATTCAGATGCTGCGCCAGGAAGTCGATGATAGCGATATTGATTATGCAGTTCAAGAGCGCAAGCCAGAAGCGGTTTCTGCTGCTGCGCCATCATCGTTTGAGCTACCAGATGCAACCCTGGATTCGACCGAAGCCCTGCTCTGGCATCTGTTGCTGCACCCACCAGAAGCCGGTGCGCTACCCACTGGCACACCGCACCCGGCTGCCAATCAAGCGCATGGTCCTGACACGGGGCGGCACAGTAGCGAAAGCCCAGCACAGCAACCCGCCGATGGCAGTGCAAAGAACCGGCGTGAACGACTGGTCTTGCGCGTAACCGAACTGGAAGCTGAAATCACATCGTTGCAGCAACAACTAGATGATACCGATCGCCTGATTCATCTGCTTTCACCGGTGATCGGCATGGTGATTGCCGAACGTGTGCGTGAGTCACGCGATGAAGTGGCTGAAGCGCTCTACCCCGTGATTGGCAAAACGATTGGGAAAGCGGTAGCCGAGGCATTGCGGGATTTAATCCGCACGGTTGACCGGACATTCCAGGCAGGTTTGCGGTCGCCAAGTATGTTGAAACGGTTGCAACTGCGGCTACGCGGTATTCAATCGCCCGAGGCATTGCTGCGCTCGTTGTTGCCATTTCAGGTCCATGAGATTTTTCTGATCCACAAAGATTCGGGCCTGTTGATTGAGCATGTATCGAATACCAACACGTTGACAGATGCGGATTTGATTGCCGGCATGTTAACCGCTATTCGCTCGTATGTCCAGGAATCGTTTGCGCAGAATGATGGTTCACTGGATAGCATCAGTTATGGCGATCTCCGTATCTTCATTGAAGAGGGCACCGCCGCGCTGCTGGCAGTGGTTGTCGAAGGTCACGAACCAGTTGGATTTCAGAACCGCATGCGGGTGCAACTGACCGAGTTACATATTGCGTATGGTGCTCTCCTGCGGGTGTTTACAGGCGATCCCATTGATTCGCGCAAAACGCTTCCCTTTTTACAGCCTTTGATGGAGTCGATAGATGATACAACGGAAAGTGTGCCTGATCGGTGACTTTGCGGTTGGCAAAACCAGCCTGTTTCATCGCTTTGTGTATAACCGATTTTCCGAAGGCTATTTAAGCACCATCGGTGTCATGATTCAGCGCAAAGTGGTACAGGTTGAAAGCCGCACAGTGTCACTGGTGTTGTGGGATATGCAGGGCAATCAAGATAGTACCCATATCAAAGAGCACTATGTGCGCGGTGCGAGCGGTGCAATTATTGTGTGTGATTTGACCCGACTGATCACGATTTTGCATTGTGAAGGATACATGAATGTATTACGACAGATCAATCAAGACATGTGCCTGATGATTGCAGCAAACAAGCTCGACCTCACCCGTCCAGACCACGAGCATCTCACGTTGGTGCAACAAATTGCAACCCAGATGAAACTTCCCATCACGCTGACGAGTGCTCGCAATGCAGAAGGCGTGGAAGATCTCTTCTCTCAGATGGGTGCAGCATTGCTTAGCAAAGTCAAAACATAGGCTGGCGTGCTTCACGACACCGACCAGCTGGCGCGTATTTCATTGAGAACAACG
>JAAURD010000292.1 GCA_012034075.1 Chloroflexaceae bacterium
CAGCCATCGTCTGCGTGGTGTGGAATAGCGCTGGGTCTGGCGCAAACCCAAGCACACGGTGCAACTGGGGGCGTCATAATCAGCGTGCGCCGGGCCGGCGCCAGGTGCGGCTGACGTTCAAAGATTGCCACACGCCAGCCCGCTCGTGCCAGTTGTTCTGCCGCAAAGCGGACCGCCGAAGAAGCGCCAACAATGGCAGGCATCGAGAAGATCCAACAGGGGCCGCCCCGCGTTGGTTATACTTTGGTGCTGCGTGACTCCCACTTGCCACGAAAGCTAATCCAGAAGGAGAGGACAATCAGGCGCAGGTCAAGCCAGCACGACATCTTGCGGATATAGAGCATATCATATCGAAACTTGCGGCGTGGTGGCGAGTCCTTGGCAATATAGATAGTCGCAATGCTGGTCAGACCAGGGCGCACGGCCAGTCGTTCATAAAAGCCCGGTACATGGTCATAGGGCGCATAGTTACCATGCGTATCGCGGATTTTTTCGCCTACCGCGAGTGGACGTGGACCTACAAAGCTCATCTCACCGCGCCAAATATTGAGGATCTGAGGCAGTTCATCCAGCCCCATGGCCCGCAACACCAGGCCCACCCGCGTAATGCGGGGATCGCGGTGGGTGGCGGCGGTAATGCCATGATAGCGGTCGGCATTGGGTATCATGGTGCGAAATTTGTAGGCCATAAACGGGCGAGCACCCCGCCCCCAGCGCTGCTGGCGGTAGAAGATCGGGCCGCCATCTTCGAGCTTAATCGCCAGCGCAATGATCAGGCTCACGGGTAACGCCAGCAGAATCATGATCGTCGCCAGTGTCAGGTCCAGGGGACGCTTGAGCCAGGGTTCGGGCATCAATGCCACCTCAACACGTTGCGCTGGCTCTCTAGTATCAGCAGGAACGGTCAGCATGGGTGATTTCATATCAAGTATGGGTCTCCTCTTCCTATGCGATAAACTCTGTTGTCCTGGTTACCCGTGGGGGCGCAGCACGCTACGCCCTACAAACCACGGGTATGGCCCGCAACTGAGCGGGTGCGTGCGGTCGTGCTCCCGCTGTGCGGCTGCAAGCCGCACCTACGAAGTTCGCTTCAGCGCTTCAACGCTTCAACGCTTCAACGTTCCAACGCTCAGATCGCTTCAACGCTTTGCGCTCCACAACCTGCTCCAGCACATGCAGGTATTCGTGCGCCATGCGCTCACGCGAGAGATGTTCGACGATATACCGCCGGCCCTGGTCGCCCAGGTGTTGGCGCAACGCCGCATCATCGTGCAGGCGGGTGATGCTGGCGACCAGGCTGGGCACATCTTCGGGCGGAATGCAGAGGCCAGCCTGCGCCGTTTCGATCAACTCACGCGCCTGGCCCTCCACGCCAAGGATAATTGGCCGGGCGCAGGCCATGCATTCGAGCATCTTGGTGGGAATCACGGTTTTAAAGACATCCGCCTTTTTGAGCAGCACCAGACAGGCATGCGAAGCGCGAAGCAGCGCGGGTATCTGCTCACGCGGTTGCTGGCCGGTGAAACGCACATTGGTTAGCCCATACGCCTGTACCAGCTGGAGCAGACGTTCGCGGTCGGCGCCTTCGCCGACCAGCAAAAAGAGCACGTCCGGCCGGCTCTGTTGCAGCTCAACTGCCGCTTCGAGCACCGTGGTGAGGCCATGGGCCAGACCAAGCGTGCCGATATAGGAGACAACAAAGCGGCCCTTAAGCTGGAAGGCTTGTTGCACATGGGCGGTCGGGCCATCAGGTGTAAAGAGATCGGTTTCCACACCGTTCTGGGCAATCGCTATCTTCTGCGGGTCGATCTGCCACTGCTGGACCAGGTTCTGCTGAAAGGCCGGCGTTACCACGGCGATATGGGTGCTTGAGCGGTAGAGAAACCCGGAGATGGCGCGGAGTGTACGCACAAACAGGCTCTGGTCGTTGCCCACACCGGAAGCGGTGATCGACTCCGGCCAGAGATCACGCACCTCAAACACAAAGGGCACGCGCTTGACCCGGCCCAACCACCAGCCGGAGAGGCCCACCAGCAGCTGCGGCGAGGTGCCAATCACGACATCTGGGCGTTGCAGCAGCATGCCCCGCAGCGATGACGACAGCCAGAACGAGCTGTAGTTGAGCACACGTTCGTAGGGCTTGCGGTTGGGCAGCGGCAACAGCCATGTGCGGATGACTTCAATCCCGTCGATGACTTCACGCGCGCCAAAGCGGCGATAGGCTTCACGATAGTCGGGGTGCAGCCGGCCCGCCGGGTGGTTGGGAAAGCCGGTGAGCACGGTGACGCGGTGACCCGCACGCACCCAGTGATGGGCCAGTTCCGAGACCCGTGCCGCCGGTGCGCCCATTTCGGGTGGAAAGTATTGCGAAACGTAGAGTATATGCATAGACGCCTTCCCTTCTCATAAAGCTATAAATGACCTTTTTTGAGAAATCTAATCACTGAAGTACAAAGCGATCTGATACCAAATTCGGTTCATATCCATTCATATGGGTGGGATTTTCATCCTGCTTTGTAGGGCACAGCGCACTGCGCCCTACAAAGCAGGCGCTCCAAGTGCTATCAAAACGCATACCAGGGAGCACCCGAATTTGGTATGAGCGCCCATTGCGCTCCAACGCTTCAACGCCCCAAGCAGCTTCGTTCAATAATAGAGCAGCTTAAACACAAATTTATATCCGAATGCGACCGAACGGTTGATACGGCTACGAGCATAGCCCTCCCAGCGTTGGGCATAGTCACGAAAGATATCCTCTCCGGTCAACGTAGCGAGGATGCGTAATTGGACAATATGGAGCTGATGATAAAACGGGCTGGCAAGCATACTCAGGCGGGTGCCGGATTGCTCATATAGCGACCAGAAGCCAATATCATAGCGGTGCAGATTGTGTTCCAAAGTGACCATCAGTTGGTTAAAGAGTGAAAGTGCCAGCGGCTCACGCGTGGCAAGCCAGTAGTCGAAGACGCCCCAGCTGGCCCATATCGCGCCATTGAGGATATGCGTCGGCGGATCAACGATATACTCTTCAATCCAGACATGGTCCTGGTCATCCACAAAGATAACGCCGCCCTGATCGACTGGCACCAGCAGCGCTGCAAATGCCTGCTGTGCCGCCTCGTAATAGGCGCGGCAGCCAGTTGCACGGTAGGCCCGCAGCAACAGCGAAATCCCCTGCCCCTGGGCCAGGCCGGAATACCAGGGCGCCTTGAGCGGTGTGCGGTACTCCCAATCAAAGTGGTGCATCCATACCGCGTAGCCGGCGGCATTGGGCTGCAACTGACGCACCAGCCAGTCGGCTGCGGCCAGCGCGCGCTGGCGGCGTTGCGGGTCACCCTGCTGGCGCGCGAGATTGTAGTTGCCCAGCCCATACTGTGCAATGGCGATGGGGTTATATTGCAGGCCAATGTGGCATGGTAGTTGACCATGGGAATACCGGCCGCATCATATTCGCCTCCATAATCGGCTTTGGCCCGGAAGCGCATATAGTACTGATCGAGGCTGCCCACCTGCGCATGTGGGTTCACCTCGGGCTGCCCATGCCAGAAGGTAAGATGGCTGTTACGCCGCCCGAGATAGGCGCTAGCGACCCGCCGGTAGTAGTTTAAACGACGCGTTGTGACCATAAAGAACCTGTCTCTCTACGTGATGCTGTCTGTTCAACCAGGATAGTGGCAATGCGCTCGGCGGCATGCCCATCCCAGAGCATGGGCAGCGCTCCTTGCTTCGGCTGCCCGGCGAGTATCCGCGCAACTTCGGTGTGCAGCCGGTTCATATCGTGACCAATCAGGATGTTGCTGCCATGGGTCAGCGTGACCGGGCGCTCGGTATTCTCGCGCAGGGTTAGGCAGGGCACGCCAAGAAAGGTGGTCTCCTCCTGGATGCCCCCGGAGTCGGTGATCACCAGGGTGGCATGGCGTTGCAGCGCCAGAAAATCGAGATAGCCGAGCGGCTCAACCAGATGCAGACGCGCTTTTGTATCCATGCACCATGGCTTGTGTTCCAGCGGCAGATCATCCAGGCGCTTGCTGGTCCGTGGATGAATGGGAAAGATCACCGGCAGCGACTCACTGATATGAGCCAGAGTTGCCATGATACGAGTAAGCATGGCCGGTGTGTCCACGTTCGATGGACGGTGCAGGGTTACCAACGCATAGGGCTGATGCTGCCACGGGTGCAAGTCACGATTATCGTGCCATTGCTGCATGGCCTGGGGCAGCAGCCGAACCAGTGTATCAATCATTACGTTGCCCACCAGAAAGACCTTTTCGGCGGGGATGCCCTCACGTTGGAGATGCTGGTTGGCGTCTTGCGATGGCGTAAAGAGCAGGTCGGCAATCTGATCGGTGAGCAGGCGGTTGATCTCTTCGGGCATGGTGCGGTCGAAGGAACGCAGCCCGGCCTCCACATGGCCGACGCGCAGACCGAGTCGGCTGCTCACCAGGGCGGCTGCCAGGGTCGAGTTGACGTCGCCGTAGACGAGCACCAGGTCGGGAAACTGTTCCGCCAGCACGGGTTCCAGCCGCAGCATGGTTTGCGCGAGCTGGACCGTATGCGAGGCGGAACCAACGCCGAGATTCACATCCGGCGGCGGTAGACCGAGTTGAGTGAAAAAGATACTGGACATACGCTGATCGTAGTGCTGGCCGGTATGCACCAGCACCTGCTGAATCTGTCGTTCGGGCTTGAGCGCGGCAATCACTGGCGCCGCTTTCATAAAATTGGGGCGGGCCCCAACCACGTGAACTATTTTCATACGATCTCCCTTATCTAAGCGATCTTAGTATTGAAGCGCTCTAATGCCCCAGCGCTCCCACGCTCCCCAACGCTCCCACGCTCCCACGCTGTAACCGTCCGACCCGGTGCGGTCGTCCCGACCGCTGTGCGGCTGCACGCCGCACCTACGCTTCGCG
>JAAURD010000293.1 GCA_012034075.1 Chloroflexaceae bacterium
CCCCTTGGTATGCTTTACGCGCAGATATCCCACCACGTGAGCAGGATATTGCACGGGCCAAGGAATTGCTGGCCGAAGCGGGCTATGCCGATGGCCTGACCCTGGCGATGGCAACATCGGCACTGCGTGCGGGGATGCAGGAAACCGCCATTGCATTTCAGGAGATGGCGCAACAGGCAGGGATTACGATTGAACTCGAACGCTTGCCCAACGATACCTACTGGGGTGAATATCTCAACTACCCTCTGGCAACAACGCATCTTCCCTATGAGCCATTAAGCCTCGACGCTTCATTGGCCATTGCTTATCATTCAGCTGGCGCATGGCATGAACCAGGATATGAAAATCCTGAACTGGATGAACTGATTGAACAGGTGAGCATGGAGGCAGATGTTACAAAACGTACCGAAATGTATGCCCAGATACAGCAGATCATTAGCGACGAGGGCGCCTGGATTATTCCTTACTATAATTCTACGTTCGTTGCGTCTCGCACCACATTACATGATATCAACATGGGTCGGACACCGTTCTTGCATCTGTCGGAGACATGGATGGAGCCAGTGGCGTAGGGATACAAAGAAAACGAAAAGGAGACCAGAAGATGAATCGATGGCTGCGATACGCCCTGACCCGCCGGCGCTTTTTGCAACTGCTGGGCAGCGGTGCAGCAGTGTTGGCGGTGAGTGCCTGTGGGCAGCAAGCACCAAGCAGCGGCGAAGAGACCACCACTGAACCAGCTCCCGCCGCTGGTGAACCCCAGCGTGGTGGGGTCGCGCGTGTGGCCTTTGCCAGTGCCATTGCCAATCTTGATCCAGCTCATATGTTCAGTGCAGAAGAACTAAGTCTGGCAAATATTGTCTACGAACGGCTCACCACCGTCTTCGAACCGGAAACGATTCAGCCCGCCCTGGCAACTGCCTGGAAAGCCGCTGCTGATGGCTTGAGCTGGACCTTTACCCTGCGCGACGGGGTCACCTTTCACAATGGCGCAGCCTTTGGCGCAGAAGATGTGGTGTATAGCTTTGAGCGTGTGCTTGATCCAGATATGGGTTCTATGGCTCGCAGTTTTCTGGGCTTCGTCAGCGGAGTGACCGCGTTAGATGACCTGACCGTGCGTTTTGATCTAGAACAACCGAATAGTGATTTTCCTATTCTGCTTGCTTCTCCCAGTACCAGTATTGTCCCACGTGACTCCAGCGACGAGGAGCTTGCAGAACAGCCCATCGGCACTGGTGCATTCCAGTTTGCCGCCTACACGCCGGGTGAACGGATGCAGCTCGTACGCAATGAGACCTACTGGCAAGCCCAGTTGCCCTATCTCGATGAGGTGCAGTTCCTGTTTATTTCTGAAACATCAACCCGTCTGCAGGCCCTGGCAAGCAATACCGTCGATATCATCTGGAACCTGGGCTTGGAGCAAGTATCTACCGTGAAAGCCAACCCTGACCTGCAACTGCAAGAGGTTAAAGAAGCCGTCTATCCATACATTATTTTAAACCAGAACTATCCGCCAATGGATGATAACCGCGTGCGGGAGGCGCTCAAGTTGTGTGTAGACCGTGAAGGGATGGTACAGGCAGCAACCCAGGGCTATGGCACGATTGCCAACGATCAACCAGTGCCCCCTTGGTATGCTTTACGCGCAGATATCCCACCACGTGAGCAGGATATTGCACGGGCCAAGGAATTGCTGGCCGAAGCGGGCTATGCCGATGGCCTGACCCTGGCGATGGCAACATCGGCACTGCGGCCCACTATGCAAGAAACAGCCATTGCGTTTCAGGAGATGGCACGGCAGGCCGGGATTACGATTGAACTGGAACGCTTGCCCAATGATACCTACTGGGGTGAGTATCTCAACTATCCGCTGGCAACATCGAATCTTCCGTATGACCCATTAAGCCTCGACGCTGCATTGGCCCTTAGTTACCATTCAGCCGGGGCATGGAATGAACCGGGGTATAAAAATCCTGAATTGGATGAACTGATTGAGCAGGTGAGCATGGAGGCAGATGTTACAAAACGTACCGAAATGTATGCCCAGATACAGCAAATCATCAGCGACGAGGGCGCCTGGCTTATTGCTACCTATAACCCGACGTTCACCGCATCTCGTACCACATTGCATGATATCAAAATGGGTCGGGTGCCGCTCTTGCATCTGTCGGAGACGTGGATGGAGCCAGCGGCGTAGGGGTATTGGATGACAACGTTTGTGTTCAGGCGACTGGGCTTTATGCTGGCAACGCTGCTGATCATCTCACTGCTCATCTTCGTTATGACGGAAGTTGTGCCTGGTGACTTTGCGAGCATTCTGCTGGGCCAGCGGGCGCAGGATGAAACGCTGCTGGCAGCATGGCGGAGCCGCCTGGACCTGGATCAGCCCCCGGATCAACGCTATCTCAGCTGGCTGGCTGGCTTGTTCCAGGGCGATTGGGGAACATCCTGGTTTTATCAGACACCTGTCTTGCCGCTGGTGCTACAACGACTGGTGAACTCGGCCGTGTTGCTTGTTCTGGCACTGCTGGTGGGGGTGCCGCTGGGCATTTTGCTGGGTATGATCGCCGGGGTCTATCGTAGTCGCTGGCCCGATACACTGATGACCATTGGCATGTTGCTGGTTGCCTCACTGCCAGAATTTGTGCTGGGCACGTTCCTGATTATCATCTTTGCTTCATGGCTGAGCTGGCTACCAGCGACCAGCTTAATGGCAGCCGATACCGATTTGCGCGAAGCCTGGTCTTTGCTGGTGTTGCCCATCCTCACCCTGGTGCTGATCACGCTGCCCTACATCGCCCGCACCACCCGCAGCAGCATGATTGACGTGATGGAACAGGATTACATTCAAGCGGTGGTGTTGCGCGGCATCCCCTTCCCGCTGGTGGTGCTGCGTCATGCCTTGCCCAACGCCCTGCTGCCAACGATCAGTGTGATCGCACTCAGTATTGGCTGGATCCTCGGCGGCGCGGTTGTGGTGGAGCATGTCTTTGCCTTTCCGGGCCTGGGTAGCTTGCTGCTATCGGCGGTGAGCAACCAGGACATTCCGTTGTTACAGGCAACCGTCCTGCTGATAGCGATGATCTATGCATTGTCCAATCTGGTAGCCGATCTGCTCTCTCATCTACTTGATCCACGTGTGAGTGCTACATGAACAATGAATGGAGCATAGCGGTATGAATACGTCATCGTCTGAGTCGCATGAGCTGCACCCGGCCGATATGGCCTCGCACACGCCCCTGCTCCATGAGCGCCCGGCCGCAAGCGCTGTGTCGGCAGGTCAACCGCTGCGTGGTGTTGCCTGGTTTGGCAGGCTGTGTCGCTATCCGCCGGGGCTGATTGGATTGCTGATTGTGGTGTTGTATGTGTGCCTGGCGCTGTTTGCCGAAGCCATCGCTCCCTATTCGGCGAGCGAGCAGGACCTGACTGCCACGCTGCAAGCACCCTCGGCGGCGCACTGGTTTGGCACGGATCAGTATGGCCGCGATATCTTCAGCCGCGTGCTGATCGGCAGCCGTGATATTTTGCTGCTCGCCTTTAGCTCGGCTGCACTCGGTCTGTTGCTGGGCACCAGCGTAGCGCTGGTAGCCGGTTATTACGGCGGTACGCTCGATGAGCTGTTGATGCGTGCGATGGATATGCTGATGTCGTTTCCGGCCCTGCTGCTGGCATTGCTCATTCTTGCCACGTTCGGCTCGGCATTGCTGAACCTGGTGGTGTGTATTGGCATCGTCTTTATGCCGCGTGTGGCCCGGGTTATCCGCAGCGTCGTGCTGAAAATCCGCGTGCAAGACTATGTGACGGCAGCACAGGTACGCGGCGAGTCGGGCTACTCCATTCTGGTGCGTGAAATCTTGCCCAATGCGCGTGGCCCGCTGGTAGTTGAAGGGGCCATCCGCCTGAGCTATGCGATCTTGATTGGCGCATCGCTCGGCTTTCTGGGCCTTGGCCTGCAACCACCATCGCCCGATTGGGGCTTGCAGGTGAGCGAGGGGCGCATCTTTCTGCTTACCGCACCGTGGGTATCGGTCTTCCCGGCCCTGGCGATTGCATCACTGGTCATCGGGGCTAACTTGCTGGCTGATGGGCTGATGCATGCCTTGCAACCATGAGAAAAGGATATGCCTGAGCCACTCATACAGATTGAAAACCTCTCAATTGGCTATAGCACGCGCCAGGGGCAGGTACGACCAGTCGTCAACAACGTCTCGCTGACGCTGGGACGTGGCACAACCATGGGCCTGGTGGGCGAATCCGGCTGCGGCAAGAGCACCCTGAGTATGGCACTGCTGGCCCACCTGCGCCGGGGCAGCCGCGTGCTCAGCGGTCGCGTGCTGGTAGACAATATCGATGTCTTTCAGTTGGAGCAGCGGGCACTCGAACGGCTGCGCGGTCAGCGGGTGGCCTTTGTGCCGCAAAACACCAGCCAGGCGCTCACGCCAACGATCCGCATCGGCGACCAGGCGATCGAGGCCCTGCGGCAGCACCGCAAACTCGATGCTGCGACGGCGCGGCAACGCGTGGTCGATCTGTTTGGGCATATGCGTTTGCCCCAGCCCGAAGCCTTCCTCTCGCGCTATCCGCACGAGCTGTCTGGCGGGCAGCAACAACGCGTGGTCATTGCCATGGCCCTGGCACGCCAGCCAGATGTGCTGGTGCTGGATGAACCAACGACCGGGCTGGATGTGACAACCCAGGCTCATGTCATCACGCTGCTCACGGGTATGATCCGCGAACATGGCCTGACCATGCTCTATGTCAGCCACGACCTGGATGTGATTGCGCAGATCAGCGACCAGGTTGCGGTCATGTATGCGGGCGAGGCGGTTGAGGTAGCCCCAGTCGCCCAGCTCTTTGCCCAGCCACGCCACCCCTATACCCTGGGCTTGATCGCATCACTG
>JAAURD010000294.1 GCA_012034075.1 Chloroflexaceae bacterium
CTATCATGATTTCGATAAACTGGTCAAAATAGTCATTGAGGATAGTGGAAAGCATTTCGGCGCCATCCGGTCCCTGGCGGGCCATGTGTTCGGTCAAGGCGGTAAAGCCGGAGATATCGGCAAACAGGACGACCGCCAGCAAGCGTTCGGCGGTGGGGTGGGCAGGCAGCGTTGAAGCGTTGAAGCGATCTGAGCGTTGAAGCGCAACACGCTGACTGATGCGCATGGGGACGAAGCTGGAGAGGTCAGGACGTGCGAGTTGTGTTATCAGACGATCATTGAGACGATCATTCATACAATCATGACCCCAACAACTTGTGATACTATCACATTCAGGTGATCACCGGTATGCGCTTTGCTAGCACTTGGTGGTAGCGCAAGGTATCCATTGACAATTAACAATTATCCATTATCAATTGTCAAAGTAAGTGCAACTTGCAGCCGCACGACGCTCGCCACCGCAAAAAATGTCTCCATACGCCGCCCTTCTGATCTCTTTGCGGCTCTGCGCCGCTGCGTTGAATGTTTGTGCCAGGCGGGTCGCGAACTTCTGATACTGAATCATTCTATCGCGTATCGATGAACGCCATTTGGTAGAAGATCGTTTACAATATACTATACCAGACGGTCTTGTTAAAGGGAAGTTGCAGACCGTTTGTATCAGCGACTATGGGCTGAAACAAAAGGATGACCAGAATATGTCGTCTCTGAATCCAAATTGATATTCACGCCATAACGCCATGAGTAGTGACATCGCACCGATCAGTCGGGATAGCATCTTTACAACCAACCCCTGGGCCATCCTCGATGTGCTGCCCGATGCGGTTGTTGTTCTGGATAGCCATGGGTATATCCATTATGTCAACCAGACCGGGCGTGCGATCAACCACATGCATATGATGAACCAATCGGTCAGCCTGCATGTTGGTATGCATTATCTCACTGTTTGCACAGCATTGTTTCAAGTGCATCAGGGTGACTGGTCAGTCATCGCCAATGGCATACGGGCGGTGATCACCGGAGCATCTGAGCGTTATACCTGCGAATACTGGTATAGCCGAACATTGCAGATTGGGCCAGAACAACCTGCTGCCGATCCAAACGATGATCCATCGTCAACTGCCGACAACGCGTCGGTCATCCACCGCGTCTACTGGTTTTCGGTGGTGATGCTGCCATATTTTATTAACGGCAATCAGGGTGTTTTTATTCAGCACCGCGATATTACGGAGCAGAAGCAGAGCGAGATCGCCCGCCTCACCGATAAGCAACTGGAACAGGGACAGGTCATTCGCCAGCAAAGCGAGTATATGGAGGCGCTGCACGATACGACTCTGGGTCTGATCGGTCATCTTGATGTGGACAACCTGCTTGAGGCGATTTTACAGCGTGCGGCTGCGCTGCTGCATACGCGTCATGGCTATATCTATCTGGTCGAGCCAGAAGAATCGGTTATGGTCATACGTCTGGCTATTGGCGTGTTTACCAACTTTGTGACCAGTCGAGTCTACCCTGGTGAAGGATTGTCGGGCAAAATCTGGCTGACTGGCCAGCCACTGCTGGTCGAAGATTATGAAACCTGGTCGGGGCGTTCGGAACAATTGCCAATGAAGGCATCGGCGCCGTCATCGGCGTCCCGTTAACCGCGGGCAGTCAGGTCATCGGTGTGCTGGGCCTGGCCTATATCTATTCGGATCAGACCTTTGATCCAGTCGAGATCGATCTGCTCAGCCGGTTTGCCAACCTTGCCTCGCTGGTGTTAGAAAATGCCCGCCTGATGGCCGCTGAACGCCGCCGCGCCGATGAACTCGACGTCTTGCGCGAAACGATGACCGATATCTCAACCGAACTGGATCAGGCACGTCTGCTCAAAGTAGTGGTTGAGCGGGCAGTGACCCTATTGGGGGCAGCTGGTGGTCGTCTGGCGATCTACGATGAAATCCAGGGCGACCTGGAGGTTGTCGTCAGTCATCATCTCGAAGAGCACTCGATAGGCCAGCGGATTGCCCTGGGTGAAGGGGTACTGGGCCAGGTTGCGCAGATGCAACTACCGCTCACAATATCTGATGACCAGTGGCAGAGTGACCGTTTTGTGGATACTGATAACGAGACCTTGCGCAGTGGCCTGGCCGCACCCCTCCTCGTAGGGAGTCAACTGGTTGGTGCAATCTGTGTCATGAATCGACAGGCTGCTCGCCATCCCAACCTCAACGATCTGCGCCTGCTCAATATGTTTGCCTCGCAGGCAGCCATTGCACTTGAAAATGCGCGACTCTATACCAAATCGCAACAGCGCCGACAATACTTCCGTGATCTGGTGCTGATCAATCCAGTTGCGATTGCCATCACCGATCTGGAGCATCAAGTGACAACCTGTAACCCATCATTCGAGGCACTGTTTGGATACACCCGTGACGAAGTGATTGGTCACAACCTACAGAGCCTGATCGCGACCGAATCGATGGTAGCCGAAGCGATGAGCACCCTGCCATTGCCCCTGGATCGACCAGTACGCATGATCAGCCAGCGACGGCGCAAAGATGGCTCGATTATTGATGTTGAGGTGTATACCATTGCACAGATCGTAGATGGCGAGCAGAGCAGCATTCTGACGCTCTATCACGATATCACCGAACTGGCACGGGCACGCCGTGAGGCCGAACAGGCTAGCCGCGCGAAGAGCCAGTTTCTGGCGAATATGAGCCACGAACTGCGCACACCCTTGAATGCCATTATCGGGTATGCCGAGATTTTGCTCGAATCGGTGGATGATATGACGACCGAGGAACTGGCAAGTGATCTCGGCAAGATTCAGGCAGCCGGCCGTCATCTGCACAATCTCATTCGTGATGTGCTCGACCTGTCGAAGATCGAAGCGGGCAAGATGGACCTGGCTTACGAGGCATTCGATCTGATCAGTGTCGCATTTGATGTCATCAGCACCATCCAACCACTGGTAGACCAGAACCATAACCAACTCGAAGCACGGTTTGCTCAGGATGAAATTCCGATGGTCTCGGATGAGACCAAGGTGCGTCAGGTGCTCTTTAATTTACTCAGCAATGCCTGTAAGTTCACGGATCATGGCACAATCACGTTGGATGTGCTGGAGAAAACGACCCAGGAACAGGAACTGGTGATTATCCGCGTATGCGATACTGGTGTGGGCATGACAGCGGAACAGGTGGGCCGGATCTTCCAGTCTTTACCCAGGCCGATGCCTCAACAACGCGTAAGTACGGAGGAACGGGCCTGGGCCTGGTCATCACGCGCAAGTTCTGTCAGATGATGGGCGGTGATGTGAGCGTTGAGAGCACCGCCGGTGAGGGCTCCACGTTTACCGTCTGGCTGCCGGTGAAACTGACCGAGCCACCGCCCCTTTCATTGACATAGCGGATACTGGGAGAGTCCGCGCGGATGCACGCCGCGCCTACGGCACTGCGTCTCTGCGTCTCTGCGTTGAATGTTTGTAGGTTATACACAACATGGTTAAATCTCTCCCCCAACCTGACCACCGGGTGGTTGTTTGAGTGGCCTCGGCCCGTCGCCACGACTGCTGGGACGTTGTGTCGAGGGGCGCGTCTCATTGACCAGCCGCACATCGATGCCAAGCTGACGGCTGATCTCACGGTTGGTCAGATGCGGCTCTTTCAGTGCCAGGCGCTTGATTGCCAGACGTTGGACGGTCAGACTCTCCTTTTGCTCATCTGGCACAACCGCAACCGGTTGGGCGTGAGGCAACGACAAGAGCACCGGCCAGCAGCAGGCGATCCAGCACAGCGTGATCAGTAGCGCAACGATAATGCCGGAACCAAAGGTCAGCGTTAACCAGGCCACCACTGCCAGCCCACGCCCGACACGGCCCGTACTATAGATGACCGCAAGCGCTGGTAAGGCCATGACCGTATGGTGGTCCCAGGCCATATGCGCCACCAGCAAGGGCAACAGCGATGCTGCTGCCAGGCTCAGCGCGGGTGGGACTCTGGGTGCCCGCATGAGCGTGATAAAGAGCATCAAACCGGAAAGGACGATACTAAAGGTTATCCCCGCATCACCCCAGAGATAATCAAGCATACCGGTCCACGAGATGAAGCCTGCGACATGCCAGCGTTCGCCCAGGGCTGCGCCAAACCCGTCCGACCACCATTCAAACGGTACCGGTCGCAATGTCCAGATGATGATGCCAACGACCACCACACCGGCGGTAAACACACCGAACCAGGTCCGGCGTGCTGCCAGCACCAGAATGCCAATGATCGGCGTGATTTTGAGCATGAGACCCAATGCCAGCAGTAGCCCCGTACTAACGTCATTGCGCCGTTCATAGCTATACATTGCCAGTGCCAGCAGCAACGCCAGAAACGCATTGACCTGACCCAGCCAGGCGGCATGCCAGACCTGCACACAGCCAATGACGCCAATCGCGGCAACCTTCCAGCCGGTCCATCGTTGCAACACCGGAAGCAGACAGAGCGATGCCGCTACGACCGTGATCAACCAGACCTTCATAGCGACCCCATAGGGCAGCAGGGTGAGCGGATGCATGGTAATCGCCAGAAATGGTGGGTAGAGATAAAAGGGTGTGCGCGGGACATCAAAACCAACACCGGGCCAGGGCGTGGCATCTTCTTCTGGCATCACCCCGGAAATGGTGTGGTGGTCAAGCGGATTCTGCCCCCAGCCGAGCACATGCGTTGCGCCCAGATAAGCCCGTGCATCGTAGCCTGGTGGCAACCGCGACTGGTCGAGTTGCACACCGATATAGATCGCCAGGCCGATAACAAAGATGATCAGGAAGCCATTGCCCACCTGTCGCCAGGTCTGCTGGCGCGTGGTTTCGGTGGGCATGTCGCTGTATGGTGGCATATCACGGGCGGGCGTGATCTCATGGTGTGTT
>JAAURD010000037.1 GCA_012034075.1 Chloroflexaceae bacterium
GCGCGCGCCGCGCGATTCGCATTTTAGAACAAGTGTTTCATTTGTATGTCGGGTGCTGGCGCTATGGAGCGCGGTCGGGACGACCGCATACCCCCTCATCCCCGGCCCTTCTCCCACAAGGGACCCAAGGAGGCCGCTGCTCCTCATACCCAGCCCTTCTTTCGGTGGCAGCGGCGCCAGGGGCTGCAGCCCCTGGCTGAATGTGGTAGCGGGCGACCGCATATCCCTCATACACGGTGCTGGTGCGACAAGGGGAGCAGGGAGTAAGGAGCATGGCCGTCTCGTCCGCATGCCGGCAGGATGCTGGCGCTATGGAGCGCGGTCGTCCCGACCACTGCGCGGCTGCAAGCCGCGCCTACGATTCGCGCCAACGCGCCAACGCGCCAACGCGCCAACCGCTTTCCGCGTTTGTTCGGCTATTGCATTATACGACATGTTCTGCTATAATCAACAAAACATGATAGCAGGATGCATCATGAAGAATGGATGCTCATTGAAAGGAGCGCTGCATGGCTCTACAAAGTCCGTTCCGGACAATCAATACCCACTCACAAGCCTCGTCATCGCACGATGAACGAGTGATGGACTTGGGCGGAAGTGCAACTCATATCTTCCATTTTGATGCGCCGGCCGAGTCGGTGTACCCCTATTTTGCTGATGTTCCAACCATTTTTCGATTGTTGCCCGATACCCTCGATGTCTTTCCTTATGCCGATGATCGCTACCGCTTGATTGTCGGTGCAACCGATGGTATGGGCCATACCATGTCTGCCATCTTTGATCTGCAAGCATGTTGCTCACAGTGTCAGCGCATTCGTCTGGTACCTGTGACCGATGGCCCGGTCTTGGCCAAAAAGGGCCTCGCATTTCGTGGACAGCTCTGGGCCGAAGCACTCTTCAGCCGCGATGAGCATGGGACGATGGTCAAATATAGCCTGGATATTGAAATGACCATCCCTTTGCCCGGCGTGTTGAGCCGGATTCCGGGCAATTTCTTGCAGGGTCTGGGTGAAAAGGGCATGTCATTAAAAATGTCCAATATGATCAATGGGTTTACCCGTGATATCTACACCGACTTTACCCGTCGGTGTGATTGTGGTTGTTGCTTGTCATAGTTATGCGCTCTCGTTGTTATGCCAGGTGACGAACAGATCCAACGGGTTCGCATATATATCAGCGAATCGGATACCTGGGAGCAACGACCGCTCTACCAGGTTGTGATGCAACGCTTACAGCGTGAAGGCGCGACCGGTGTGACGGTCTTGCAGGGGATTGCCGGCTTTGGGCCAGGTCAGGGTAGCCAGGGGGTACAGACGCTCGCGACCAGCGAGCACCGCCCACTGGTGATCGAATGGGTTGACCGTAGTGATCGGATCAAGCTGTTGTTACCACTGCTTGATGATCTGCTACCCAATGCCCTGATCACGCTGGAAGAAGTGACCCCCTACCGTGCCATGATGCGCTCGCAAGGGCCTTTTGCGAGCGATCATAGGGTGGGCGATAGTATGTCGGCACCACCGCAAACAGTGCATCCCATTGTTCGTCTGAATATCGCGCTCATGACCATGATCAAGCAGCGGCAGTCTATCTGGCCGGTGCTCAACGAACAGGGCTATGTGCTCGGTCAGGTAACTGAAGAGCAACTGATGGCCCGCATTGGCTTGCGCTTGCCGTTTCATTTGCTCGAACACCTGAGCGAACGAGAACTGCAAGCAATCGTTGAACCGTTTATCAGCCTGCAGGTCGCCGATGTCATGAGCAACGAGTCCCGCAGTGTCTATCAAGGGTCCGCCATTGCACAGGCACTGGTGATGATGATTGAGTGGGGCTATGAGCAGCTCCCAGTGATTGACCGTAATCAGAAGATGGTCGGTTTGCTGCGCTACGATGATGTCTTGCGTGCCGCGCTGAACCAGGCCGGCAGCGATGATAGCACGGTGCGTGATGCCGAACCGCCGTTGCCCGTGCGTCTGATAATGCAAACGGCGGTGCCCCAGATAACCCTCAATCAAACCCTTGCTCACGCTATCCAGTATGTGCAGCAAGGATCACATAACTACCTGGTAGTGCTGGATGAAGAGCGCCAGGTGCATGGCATCCTCTCCGATGTCGCGATCCTGGCTCATCTTGATCATCATGAACGAGCACGCTTTCTGAGTTTTATGCAGAAACCAGCAGATACCGATCCCGCCACCTTACCAGGTACCGACCGGGGGTTTCTCGATATCATAAAACGCGATATAATAACAGTGCGTCCAACCGATACGGTGCTGCATGTCACCCGTCAGTTGCTCGACGCCAATACCAACTGTATTATCGTGCTTGATGATGAAGCCAAACTGGCCGGCCAGATCACCCGGGGTGGGTTGATGCGAGCACTGTTGCAAGCAATTCGCTAGTCACTGCTTGCTACCACATGCAAATGGGCACTGGTCAACCAATCAGTCCAGAGGTAAAAACATGGATTATGCTGCCTGGTTTGAAGCCCAGGATAACCCCAATGAGCGATACCCCTTAACGGATGTGGTGTATTATAGCCAGTCTGGGGGGCTGCTGAATGTTGCCCACGATATGGCAGCATTGCGTCAGAAAAGCCCGCAAGAATGGAAAAGTCTCTTTGAGCAACGTTGGATGCGCACGACCTGGCCCTATGGTAGTGGCGTCTGGGGCAAAAAAGAATGGGTCTGCCCGACCGTTGATGATGCGCATGTGGTCAGTATGTTTGAAGGTGGCAGCAACCTCTTCTGGGCCGAACGACTGGGGGCCGAAATAGGGGTCGAAAATCTCTGGATCAAGTTGTGTGGTAACTCACATACCGGCAGTTTTAAAGACCTGGGCATGACCGTGCTGATGAGCGTGGTGCGCCAGATGATTGCCGATGGTCAGCCGGTGCAGGCGGTGGCCTGCGCCAGCACTGGCGATACATCGGCGGCACTGGCATCCTACGGCGCAGCCGCGGGCGTCCCCACCATTGTTTTTCTGCCGCGTGGCAAGGTAAGCACGGCCCAGTTGGTACAGCCGATTGCCATGGTGCGCTGGTGCTGGCGCTCGACACCGACTTTGATGGGTGCATGCAGATTGTGCGCGAAGTCACCGCCGATAAAAGCATTTACCTCGCCAACTCGCTCAATTCGCTGCGGATTGAGGGCCAGAAAACCGTCAGCATTGAGATTGTCCAGCAGTTTGATTGGGATGTACCCGACTGGGTGATCATCCCCGGCGGCAATCTGGGCAATACGGCGGCGTTGGGGCGCGGGTTGCACATGATGTATGAACTCGGTTTGATCAACCGTCTGCCGCGCATCGCCTGTGCCCAGGCCGAGCATGCCAATCCGCTCTATCGCGCCTATCTCAATGGGTTTGACCAGTACGAAGCGATTACCGCACGGCCCACACTGGCCAGCGCCATCCAAATTGGTGCGCCGGTCAGCATCCATCGTGCAGTACAGGTGTTGAAAGAGTTCAATGGTGTCGTAGAACAGGCGAGCGAGCAAGAACTGGCCGATGCCGCAGCCCAGGCCGACCGCACTGGGTTGTATTGCTGCCCACATACCGGGGTGGCGCTGGCGGTTACCCGCAAACTGGTGCAACAGGGCGTTATTCAGAAGTCAGAGCGAGTGGTGGTTATCTCGACGGCCCATGGTCTCAAGTTTAGCCAGTTTAAGATTGATTACCACGACCAGACGCTGGCCGATGTGATCAGTCATCATGCCAATCCACCGGTGGAATTACCACCAGATGTTGATGCCGTGCGACGCGTGATCGATCAACGTATTAGCACTATGACGCTGCAACCACCACGATCACCGTGACGGTTCAGCTGAGTCATCCCCTATGAAAACACGTATTACGGCGAAAGCACTGCGCAAACTGGTCATTCAAGGCGTGCGCAGTGGTCCGACGGTTGAGCCACGTTGCCCGCATGCCATCGATTGTGGTGGTTGCGCCTTCCAAGATCGTGCCTATGACTATCAGCTAACGACCAAGACCACCGTCCTGCACCAACTCTTTGGTTTTCTAGCCGATAAAATCACACTTGATGTGGAAACAATCACGGTCAAGCCATCGCCAGACCCCTACGCCTACCGTACCCGTATGGATTATGTAACGACAAAAGGACGTCTCGGACTGCGTAAATCAGGACGGTTCCAGTTCATCGTTGAGTTAGAGACCTGTCATTTGCTACCACCAGCAGCTTTTCAGGCAGTACAGGCGGTCTGGTTGCAGGCACGCGAGCTGGGCCTGGATGATTATAACGTGCGTAGCCATGAGGGGTTTTTGCGCTACCTGGTGGTGCGACGGAGTCCGCAAGATACGTTTCTGCTGGCAGCCGTAACTGCAGCCGGTGATGCGCACCAGGAGATGGACGCCCTGGCAGCAATCGCTCTGGCTCAACCGGGCGTGGTGAGTTTCCACTGGCTACGCAATGACAGCCTCAGCGACGTCTCGTTTGGTGTGCCCGTGCAGCATTGGGGCAGTGCCACCCTGCCGATGGAGTTGGTCCATCCAGATGACCCCGAACAGCAGATGACGTTGCATATCGGCCCCAACACCTTCTTTCAGAACAATGTGCATTTGCTCTGGACACTGCTCGATGACGTAGCCGAGGCCGCGGTTGGCGATAGAGCCGATAGCACAACGTTGCAGGTGATTGATCTCTATAGCGGTGTTGGTGCCATTGCCATGTATCTGTCGCCCCACGTAGCACAGATGACCTGCGTCGAATCGCATACAGAGAGCGCTGCGCTCACCCGCTATAACAGTTCGCTCAACCGCTTGCCGGTAACGGTATGGGCCGATGACGTGCAGCGATTTTTGCAACTGCAACGGCGCGGCCAATTTGATGTGGCGATTGTTGATCCACCCCGTACCGGCCTGGGTGAGCGCGTGTGTCTGGAACTGCAACGGATGGCACCACAGCGCATTGTCTACCTCTCATGCAACCCAATAACGCAACTGGACGACCTGCAATTGCTGACCGCATCGTACCAATTGACGACATTGCAAGGCTATGATATGTTTCCCCATACACCGCATGTCGAAACCCTCGCGGTGCTCGACGCGAACGAAGACTCGGGTCGATACTGATTTTGCGGTAATCTGTAATTGGAAAGGTTCAACCAGTTCCTATGACGATAATAATCAGGGCATTTGTTCTTTTTAGTAGTCTGATAGTACTCACCAGCCAGGTATTTGCTGCTCCTGCGCCTATGGCAGCAAACCAGCAGGGGGTCTCCTTGCACCCGGCTTCGACCCAACCAGCGCAACAGCAACAGCCAATACCAACGTTACCGCCATTGCCATTGGGGCCAGCAGCGCCGCCACCTAAACGCGATTCGGTGCTGACCATGGATATGACGAACCAGGCAACCGCATTACGCCCAGAATTTGCCGCTGATATTGCCCAGGCCAGTGCCTGGGATTGGTACATCATTACAGCCACGCTCGATTTGCCCAATCTACGGGTGTATGGCGAGCAGCGGGTCGTGATCGAGAATCGCACGAGCACACCATTTGAGACGCTGCTCTTTCATCTGTATCCCAATCATCCCTATTTTGGTGGCCGGTTGCAGGTCGCCAATACCGTGGCGGTGAATGGGCAGCCGGCTTCTTTGAGCCTTGAACAGAACGAAACGCTGTTGCGTGTCTATTTGCCGCAGGCGTTGCTGCCTGGTGAACGGGCGATGGTTTCGATGCAGTTTGAGACGTTTACCCAGCGCAATGCCAGTGGCAGCATCTTTGGCGCCTTTAATGCCGAAGCTGGTGTCTGGTCGCTGGCCTCTTTTTACCCGGTCCTGGCACGCACCTTCAATGGTGTCTGGGACGAACGACCGTTGCATGCCCATGGTGACCTGCCCGTGAATGAAGCAGCACTCCATCTGGTCACCCTGGATGCACCACCGGGGCTAACCCTGGTCACCTCGGGCAGCCGCATCAGCGAAGAACAACTGGCCCATGGGCCGTATCGTGAGCGGTTTGTCACCGGCCCACAACGCGAATTTTTTGTCGCCGCCCTGGCCGGCCTGGAACAGACCCAGGCGCTGGTTGATGGTACCACCGTGACCAGCTATTACCGTCCAGTCAATGCCGCTGCCGGGCAGCAAGCACTGGCAACGGCCGTGCAGTCAGTCCAGGCATTTCATGCGCTTTATGGCCCATATCCGTTTACCGAGTTAGAAGTAATCCAAATTGCCCTGGGCAATTTTGATGGGATGGAATTTCCCGGCGTCATTCTCATTGATGAAGGTGCGTACACCGAAGTCGGCCGGCGTTTGGAGATAACGGTAGCGCACGAAATTGCCCATCAGTGGTGGTATAATGTGGTAGGTAGCGATCAGCAAGGTCAGGCCTGGCTCGATGAGGGGTTGGCGACCTATTCGCAGGTGCTGTTTTACGAAGCGCAGAACAACCCTGCTGCGGCAGCGTATGAGCTGCAACTGTTGCGTGGCTGGTATCTCAGTGCCCTGCGTTCGGGGACTGATGGGGTCGTCAACCGCTATGTCGGTGATTTTCCCGATCGCTATACCTACTTTGTGCTGAGCTATGCCAAGGCCGGCTTGTTTCTGCACGCGCTACGCCAGCAGATGGGCCATGATCTCTTTCTCGCCTTCTTGCAGCGCTACTATGCCACCTATCGCTATCAGGAGGCGACTGGTGATGATTTGATGACGATCGCCGAGGCAACCTGTCAATGTGACCTGAGTTCATTGTATACTGATTGGATCCAGAGTAGTGGGACGGTTGCCATTCCATAAACTGGCTCTGATATCAGATAGCCTTTTGCTATCCTAATCACCGACACCGATAGCGGCACAGCGTGCCGCGCTGAAAGGAACAAGCCATGCGACGTTTTTTGGTCGTGTTATGTGGGGTGCTGTTGCCCCTTTCCCTGTTGCGAATGCCCCATTTGAGCAAGGCCCAGGACCAGCGTTGTTTTGAGGAAACCGGGTATTGTATCAGTGGGCCTATCCGTGCATATTGGGAGGCCAATGGCGGCTTACCCGTCTTTGGTTATCCCATTACAGCCCAGGCAGAGGAAACCGTTGAAGATTGGACCGGGCCAGTCCAATGGTTTGAACGTGATCGGCTTGAAGATCATGACAAGCTGGGCGTCATGGCCGGACGCCTGGGAGCGCGTATTTTAGAGTTGCAGGGTCGTCCTTGGCAAACCTTTGAAACGGTTGATGCGCCTGAAGCTGGCTGCCGTTATTTCTCAGAGACACGGCATAGTATGTGTGAGCCGTTTAAAAGCTACTGGGAACAGAATGGCGGTTTGCCGCGATTTGGCTATCCCGTTACGGAAGCATTCGACGAGACCATCGATGGTTGGACGGGATCCATTCAATATTTTGAGCGTCGGCGGATGGAACATCATCTTGAGTATGCGGGTACGCCCTATGAGGTTTTGTTGGGATTGCTGGGCAATGAACTGAAACAGCGGCAATCGCTGCCGATCACACCAGAACCTGATCCATACCCAGGTCCTGCAGCAACCGCAACCAGCACAAGCGAGGCCAGCACACCCACCAGCACCGTTGAGGTGAACACACCCACCAGCACAAGCGAGGCCAGCACACCCACCAGTACGAGCGAGGCCAGCACACCCACCAGCACCATCGCACCAGAACCACCATACCAACCCGGCGTCTGTCTGACTGCCACAGAAGCTGAACTGGGCCGTCTCATCAATGACTATCGTGCTGAACAGGACCTGCCGCCGGTTGCTCTTTCGCTCTCGCTTTCCCATGTAGCGCAGGTTCACGTGGTCGACTTGCACGAAAATCGTCCGGACACCGGCACAGACTCGCGGGGCATGGAGTGCAATCTGCATAGCTGGTCGGATAAGGGCGACTGGACGCCCGTCTGCTACACATCCGATCATCGTTATGCTGAGCGTATGTGGATTAAACCATGGGAGATTACCAAAGAGGTCTATAGCGATAACGGCTTTGAAATAGCATCCAAAGGTGCATCAACTGCCGCCGAAGCATTGGACCTCTGGAAACAGAGTCCTGGTCATAACAATATGATTATCGAGGCCGGTAACTGGGGCGAATGGCAGGCAATGGGCGTTGGTTTCTACGAGGAGTATGCCGTTGTCTGGTTTGGCGAGCAAGAAGACCCGCAGGGGACGATACCCGTCTGTAAGTAATGTTCAGATCAGGGCGGCCGGTTGGCCGGTTGGCGTTGGAAGAGCTGAAACCCCTGCTGTTCAAAGATCAGCTGCCACTGATCGCTCTGACGTAATGCATGAAACTGCTGCCGACTGGATCGGTCACTCATCCAGTCGGCGGTTGTATCAACCGCAATGTAATCAAGCGTTGGTAACACCACTGTATCTGCCAGCGGATAATAGTAAATAAAGGGTCGTACCAGGTGCGGCGCCAGACGGCTGGTCGCCGCAACGCGGGCATCTGGTGGGATGATGGCCAGCAGCTGCTGCGCTGCAGCGACCCGTGCGGGTGGTTCGTGATAGAGCACCAGCGATATCACCGGGTTGCGTGGCAGCCACTGGCTTAGCAACATACAGCCAAGCAGCGGCATAACCAGCAGCCATGGCTGGCGGTGGGTCAGCGCCCATCGTTGGCGTAGCCAGTGTAACCCATTGATAGCGGCAATCATCAAAGCACCAACAATCAGTGTCGAGTACCAGTAACGCACGTCAGAGAGTTGTGGTTTGGTCGCCAGCAGGTTAATAGCGACCAGGGGCAGCGCAAAGACCAGTTCGCGCGGGCCAAGCAGGGGCAAACCCGCTAGTGGCAACAGCAACAAGCAGAGATAGTGGACTTTGGCCCAGGTGAACGTTTGTTCAAAGGTGTAGCGCGGCCGGGTGATTGCGGTCGTGATGACTTCACTCATCGAATGGCCCAGGGGCTGAAAATAGTCGTAGACATAGGAGACCGGTTCACCCTGATTGAGCAGCGGCACCAGCACAAAGTTGCCCACAAAGAAATAGCCCAGCCCGAGCACCAGCGGAACAATCCGATAGCGCCAGGGATAGCCTTTGAGGAACGCATACACGCCAAAAAAACTGGCAAACAGGGCAGCCTCAAGCCGGCAGATCATCAGCAGGCCGAAGCAGAGCAAAAACCAACGCCAACGCCGCTGATAAAATGCCCACATGGCCCAGAGAAAAAAGCAGAGCCCGAAAGAACGCTCACGAAAGGCATCCAGGTTGGTATATTGCACCGTGGGATAAGCCAGATACAGGATTACCATAAGCAGTGCCAACCCCGCTGGCAGGCCAACCTGACGACCAATGTGCCAGACCGCCGGTGCGCCCATCGCCAGCGCAATGGATTGCAACACAAAGAGCGTATGAACCGATGGCGCCAGAGCATAGATTGGCACCACCAGCAGTTCAATCAGATAGGGGTCATACCCAAACAGCCTGGTCGGCGTGACAAATCCAGTGACAGCAAAGACCCGGCCATGGATCGTATTCCAGATGGCCTGGTGGTGGAGCGAAAGGTCATGGCCTTGCCCAAACCACCAGTATTTGGCGGCAGAGGCCAGCGAGAACAGCACAATGTACAGGATCACCAGCACCAGGACAACACGTTGAGCAGTTGTTGCCGAGATGTGCCAGCGGTTGGTGTGTGTTGATCTGGTATCAATATCCATCAGGTATCACGGTTCTGTCGGCTGCTTGTCGTTTGATTGCACAATGGCTGCATCGGTTAGAGCGCAGCACGATATGGTATTATACTCGCTATGCGCATAACATCAGCAAGAAGGAGTGACCGGTTTGCGCTTCCGTTTTAAACAACAACATCTCCTGCTTCAACCGGCGCTGGTGCTCACAGGTATCCTGCTTGGCTTGTTGCTGCTCGCTGCCCAGCAGCCCATTGGGCATCATCCAATAGCCCCGGTAGCTGCTGTGGGTACATGGTCGCAAGAGGAACGCCTGACCAGCACCAGTGTCGATTCGATCAAGCCCGATGTCGTGATTGATACTGAAGGGGTCAGCCATATCGTCTATCAAGAGACCAATTTTAGCTCGCTTCACCGTGTATATTATCGTCACAACCGCACAGGCTCATGGAGTATACCGCTCCAATTGTCGGGTGATAGCTCGTTTGATCCGGCCATCAGTACGATTGCGGTCGATGGCCGTATCTCTATTGATGTGGTGTATGGTAGTAATGAACATTTATTCTATCGACGTTCGACCGATGCTGGCCGTACCTGGCAACCAGAACAGCAGGTCACCGATCACGCCAGTTTTCAGCCCGCCATTGTCATTGATGATCAAGCCCAGCCGCATATTGGCTATACACGTGGGGGCAAACTGGATGGTTTTGATATTCTCGATATCTATTACACGACATTGGAGGGCGCTGCCTGGACTGAGCCGATACGTGTGGGCAATACCCAGCGTGAACGCGTCAATGGCGAAACCGTGATGACGTTTAGCCGTGATGCCCAGAATCAACGTGTATTGCATTTACTCTATCGTGCCCAGCCAAACTTCAACTTTAACGACCCGCGTGACATCAAGGTCTATGCCTTTCGCAAACCGGGTGATGGTAGCTGGGGCCGTCAGACGCTGACCGCGTATAGTGCCGCAAAACCGCATGTCGTGAGCGACTACCGTTCGGATATCTATGCCGTGTCGATCACCAATGAAGACCCCTACAGCGCGGAACCCTTCTTTTTCCGGTCAACCGATAATGGCAAAACCTGGTCAGAAGGTCGTGCGGTTGGCACACAGACCGAAAAAAACGATCTGGAAGGCGCGATTGCGCGAACACCATCTGGCATGCTCGCGGTGGTGTATGCCGCCAACCATATCTCCTCACGCAATAAAAGCGATATATATGCTCGCTTTTCAACCAACGATGGCGCATCGTGGGGCGAAGAGCAGATCGTTTTTGATGCGCCGGGGCTATCGGCCGAACCAGCAGTTGCCGGTGGCGTCAATGGCTTTCGCGCTATCTGGAATGATAACAACACTGGACGTCTGCGTATCTTCACCAGTTGGTATGATCTGGCGGCGCCAGAACCGCAACCTACCGATTTCCCGGGGCCAACCGCAACCACCCAACCGGCCGATCCGACCGTAAATATGGAACTCATCGGCACCCAGGAGAACCTGATTACGGCGCCACTGGTCAACCTCCAGTTTACCCTGCTCAGTGGCAATGCCGACCGCTACCGGCTGAGTAATGATGGGCAAACCTGGTCGGCATTGCAAACACTGCCCCCTGATGGTCTCGTGACGGGCTGGCCGATTGCCGAAGCGCCGACCGCGGCATGCACCACCCATACCATCTATGGGCAGGTGCAGGATAGCCAGGCTAATCTGTTATCGCCTGTCTTCACGTTAGACTTCACCTATGATCCGGGTGTTGCTGCGCAGGTGCTTGTACGCAATCCCTATCTGTCGAGCAACGCCGTCCTCCCAGATGATGCGGCAACCACGGACGGGGCATTGGACGGTGACCATGGCTACACCCGTAGCGATACATACTATGCCCAGGTGCGTGCGTTGCCTGGCGAGTGCAGCGGACTGGCCGAAGTTGCATTTGAAACACTCACGCTGGTCGGTAATGACCTGGCTGATGGTCTACTGGAACGTGTCATTGCGCTGTCGCAGGTGAACCCGACCGATGGCGCGTATCAGGTGGAAGTTGGCATAACCGATGGCAGTGGACAGACTCAATCGTATGGTACAGACGGCAGCCTCACGATCATTCGCGATACCGTGGCGCCGCAGCTCACCGCTCCCAGTGATGCGTTGCAAGTCACCAGTAACGACGGGTTAACCGTCACCGATTCGGTGCTGGTGCAGTTGCGCATGCAAGGCGTTGCCATTACCGATAATCTCTATGGTCAGCAGCCAGATGAACCCTATCCATTCTGGGGTCTCTTTGTTGCCAATGCCCGTGATTGCCCGCCGGTGACCGATACCGTCGCGCTGCGTAATCTGACCTGGTTGGCGCTACCGGTAACCAATGCAACCTTAGATGATGGTCGTTACGTCTTTCATGTCAGTTGGAGTCTGTTGAGTGGCCTAACGGCATTGGAGCAAACGACCGGAGCCTATTGTGTCTATGCACGCGTACTCGATGGTGCTGGCAACCCATCCACTACCGTGTTGCAATCCAATCGGATAACCCTGACCGATGGCTTTCGACAACCAGCGGTCTATCTGCCGTTAGTAAGACGTTAGCGCGATGATACCGTGAGGAGCAATCAGACACACCATACCGTTTTCCAAGAATACATTAAGAAAACGAGTGTATTGTCTCAATGGATACATCATCGGGATAGCTGCTGGTTTTGTATGATGTATTGCTGTTCACGTCAGCCGACATAACCAGATAGGTCATAGTTGCAAACAGGACTCTTGTCTTATGCAGAGTGCTTCTGAGAAGAGCCGCAGAATCGTTCATATCCATAACGATAAGCCCAGGGTGCATGGTGTTGCGATGAGCAAGATGTTCATGCTCATTGAGCCTGATGCCGCAGCTAGACGGAATCAGGGCAGAGGTTAAGCCGATGAGTGGAGTATTAGCCACAGACCATGCCGTTATCAGCCCGGTTTTATCGCACCGGTTTGCTGTCTGTGGTAGAATATTGGAGCATTCTCTGACCATCTAGCAGGCGTGTCTACCGCTTGATTTGACATAAGCTGATTTTTCTGGTACAAACTCTCAATTGGCGAACTATTGAACAAAAAGGAGTGTAAAAACATGGTGAAACAACGACATCTCGGCACGTCAATTGTCGTTTTGTTGACAGTGGTGCTGATTGCAAGTGTTTATATGGTCTCAGTTGGCGCCGAAGATCGTAATTATGACTCAACCCAGGATGGTCCTCGGGATCCCGCGGAGGTGCCAGATGCACCCGAAGTTGTCTTGACATCGGCCCAATCACCGCTGATGGTGGCCCGGTTTGATGATACAACCGATTTGAGTACGTGGGAACAGGTCCAGCATACCCCATTTCCCTACGAATACGGTGTCTGGCAGGCCGATTCTGGCAAACTGTATATGAGTGGTGCGGTCGAAGGCACCTCTTTTGAACAGACCATGCTGCTTGAACCAACCGTCGCGTCATCCAATGCGCTCATTGCCGGGTATGTCTACCCACAGGGTGCCCCCGTGGTTGGCCTGGTTTTTGCTGCAACCGAAGATGGCTATTGTACCTTCCGCGCGTTTCGGCAGGCACTCGATGCCGATGAGGCCACCTCAGAACCGTCAGTCAACTATATGATCGAATGCTTTGATGCAGCAACTGAAGACTACCAGACCTGGTGCGAAAACACGACCACGCCTGGCTTTGATACCGATGCCTGGCGTGAAATGCGCGTCGAGATCAATGGTACACAGGTCGTCGCCAGCTTTGATGGTCAGCCCGTCTGTGAAGTCGCCAATCTGCAACCTGCTGGTGGTCGATCCGACCTGAGTGGTCTTGCTGGTTTTTATACCATCGCTATTGGCGATACGCTCTTTGACAATCTGACGATTGCCGAATAACTGGCAGAACCCATACGGGTTCACGATACGCAAAACGTCTATAGTCTGCCACAAACAATCTCGATTCGCTTGAGAACGGATCCGAGACAGGGATGTTGTTGGGTTTTTGGCATGGATACAGGCGCTATGTTCAAGGTTGATAAGGTTTGAACAGAGGTCTATCGTTCGTGAGGAAGTGATACGATAGCCCTGCATACAGGAGATTTGTGATGCAATATCATAGTCATACACAGACCCTGCCCTCTGGGCGCATAGCAATAACGTTCATCGTCATTCTTGCTGTGCTGATCGGGGCATTGGGTTGGCAGATAGAGCCTGCTTCAGAGGCGCAGGCAGCCAGCTGGGACAGTATAGACAAAGCTTCGCCCAGCAACCGTGATGCGATTAAGCCAGCAGTCGCCATCGACTCGCAGGGCTATGCGCATGTTGCCTATCAGCAAACGAACTTCAGTTCGGATAATACGGTCTATTATGTCAATAACCGCAGTGGCAAATGGAGTGAACCGAAAAAGCTGGGCGAAGATGCGGTTGACCCATCGGTAAGCACGGTCACTATCGGTGGCACGATATATGTTGATGTGGTTTATGGTGGTGATGACCTACGCTACCGCCGTTCCAGCGATGGTGGTGAAGGGTTTAAATCCGAAGAGCAGATTACCAGCCATCCATCATTTGCACCAGATATTGTGGTTGACGATACGGGCCAACCCCATGTTGCCTATACCCGTGGTGGCAAACTGAATGGCAGTGATATTCTGGACATTTATTACACCACCAAAACCAATGACTGGAGTTCACCAAAACACATTGGTGGTTCTGAGAACGTCAATGGTGAAAGCCAGATCACTTATACCCACGAGAATGATCTAATCATTCATATTGTCCACCGAGCGCAGCAAAACTGGGGCGGCAATAGCGGTAGCGATATCAAAGTTTATTACGCGCGTAAGGTTGGTGGTGGTAGCTGGGATAAAACCAAAATTGAGGATGATTACGCTGGAAAACCACATATCGATAGCAACCACAGCAAAACCCTCTATCTTACCCTGACGCGCAAGGGTGGTGGCAATTACGACTTTGAGCCATATTTTTACCGTTCGACGAACAGTGGCGATGACTGGTCAAGTGGGATTGCGGTTGGCCCCCGCACCAGCGATTTGAGCCGTGAGGCAGCCATCGCTCGTCGCACCTCGGGACAATTGCTCACGGTCATTGCTGATGATTACCAGGGTGGCGATCAACAGGAGATTTATGGGCGTTTCTCCAGTGATGATGGCAAAAGCTGGGGATCACTCCAGGAAATCTATGATGCTGGTGGTATCTCGGCCGAACCAAGCGCAGCCGGCGGGCCACGTGGCTTTATGGCTGCCTGGAACGATAACCACGATGGTCGCTTCCGCATCTTTACGCGCGAGTATGTTGATACAAATGCACCAACTGTACCAACTTCTACGCCTGTAGCAACCAGCACACCAACCGTGACACCATCACCCACGCCCGAGCCCAAACCGTCGTTTGAGATGACATTACTCGGCGATATGGTCGATAAAACCAGCAGTGATGTTGTTGATGTACAAATAAATCTGATCAATGGCACGGCCAATCAGTATCGTCTCAGTAACGGCGATGGCAACTGGTCACCTTATGCTGCCCTACCCAGCACTGGTACCGTGCCCGACTGGCTGCTTGACGAAGCAACATCGGATGCATGTGTCTTTCGCACGGTGACGGGGCAGGTGCAAGACTCAACCCGCCCGCAGTTTGCATCGGATGAAGTGCAGGCCAGTATCCAGTATGACCCAGGTGTTGATGCCACGGTCGATATTCGCAACCCCTATCTCTCAAGCAATCAACAGGCTGCGCTCCAAGATTATGCCGGCGGCGGCGATGGTGCATCCAATGGCGACCCGGGCTATACCCGCAGTGATTTCTACTATGCCGCTGTTAGTGCCAACGCGGGTGAATGTAGCGGCCTGGATCAGATCCAGTTTGGTCAGATTGGGCTCTCGTATGACGAACTGGAAGCCCAACCAAGACAGCCATTGAGCGGTTTTGAGCTGGAGGATCGTTCGTATGAGGTGGTTGTAACGGTGACCGATGGTGCTGGTCATACCGCCGAGTATAATCGCACCATCATTCGTGATACCGAGCCACCCCAGATCATGAGCAACACTGCAACCCTCAGCGTCACCAATATGCTGATCGACGATACCAGTACCGACTCGATCCTGGTGAAATTGCGTTTCAATGGAGCACAGGTAAGTGATAACCTGTATGGTCAGCATCCAGGTGAAGAACAGCCTTTCTGGGGCGTATGGCTGGCGAACTCACGCACCTTACTGAATAACCCGGATGATATGAATGAGCAATTAGATTGGCAACCAGTGCCAGTGACCCATGTAACACCCAGTAATGTGCATGAAGACGGCTTTGACTTTGTAATCGAAAATTGGAGCCTCTTCAGTGGTCTGCAGAACGCTGATCGCACTGCTGGGCAGTATTATATCTATGCACGTTTCCTCGATGGAGCTGGCAACGTAGCGACCTACCGCCTTGAGGCCGAGGAGAGCGACTTTACGCTCGCATCCAATTCGATTACGTTGAGCCAGAATTTCAGCGAGCCTGCGGTGTATTTACCGGTGATCCGTCGGTAACCGTTCACTCGTTGGGATGACATTCGTTTGTACCGACCGTCCCACCTGAGCCAGCGCTCAGGTGGGACGGTCATGTGGGTTCATGATGCTTGTGCTGACAAACAGGATCCAACAGGTCTGGTTTACGCTGCGGGTTGATCCGGGCATGGTCGTTCTGGTACTGGTCTTTCTCGTGCTCTTGCCCCTGAGCATGCCCCGAATCTATGCCACCGATGAAGTGCAATACTATGTCTATGCACGTTCACTCTACTTTGATGGCGATCTCGACTTTTCCAACGACTATTACTTCTTTGCCACCGAAGGCATGAAGCATGATGATCCCGCCATTTATAACGCCCTGCTGCGCCATCGTGACGATGATCCGCCAGTGAATCCCATCACAGGCCTGCTGCGCAATGTCGCACCCATTGGTTCAGCCTTGCTCTGGTTGCCCGCCATCATCCTGGCCGATGGCGGGGTACGTCTCTTCAACGCCATGGGTGGCACGATTCCCGCCGATGGTTTCTCCTGGCCCTACATTCATGCCGCCTGTTACATGTCGGCCCTGGCTGCCCTGGCGGGCCTGTTGCTCACCTATCGCCTGGCGCGGCGCTGGAGTGGCGTGGTTGCCGCAACCCTGGCAACAGTCACCGTCTGGTTAGCCAGCCCGCTGGTGTTTTACACCTATATCGCCATGCCCCTTTCGCATGCGCCGGCCTTCTTTTTGTTTGCCCTGTTTCTCACCATCTGGTTGCATGGCGATCAGCGGCCACTGATTGAGCGTCTGGCCCAACGCCCCTGGTATCAATGGATGCTGCTTGGCCTAGTGGGTGGCTGGATGACCATCACTCGTGAGCAGCTGGGGCTGTTGCTGCTCATCCCGGCCGTGGAGGGGCTGATTGCCTATGGGCTGCTGGTTCGTGCCTGGTGGCAACCGCAAACGGGGCAATCACAAATGGAGATCGAACCATGGCCCGGTCTACGTCAATTGTTTGTGGGACATGCGGTCTTTCTCGGCAGCTTCGGTCTGATGTTGCTGCCACAGCTCATGACCTATCAGATACTCAATGGCCGACCAATGCCAGCAACCATTGTGTCGGGCAAACTGGAGGCTTCCGGTGGTATCAGCCCGCACTTTTTTGATACACTGATTGACCCGACGCACGGCGCCTTTTTCTGGAGCCCAATCCTCTTCCTTGGTCTGGTTGGCTTGTACTGGCTGGCCCGCTCCGACTGGCTTCTGGCTGGTCTGTTGCTCCTCGGTTTTGTTGGCCAAACCTACCTCAACGGCAGCTTTGGCACCACCTGGCATCTCAGTGGTGCATTTGGCTTTCGGCGCTTGCTCGAATGCACACCCATCTTTGTGCTGGGTCTGGCCGCGCTCTTTGCATGGCTGCAGCAACGTGTCGGATATGTGCCACTGATTTTGCTCGCGCTTGCCTGCATCTACTGGAATGCCGGCTTAATTGCCCAATGGACCGTCGTGCGCACACCGTTGCGCATGGGCCTGATCTGGGATGACATGTTTCGCTATCAGTTTGTGGAAGTGCCACGCCAGGTCGTTGGTCGCCTCTCCGACCTGCTCTTTCACCGCTGCAGGCTGGTGCAAAACCAGCAATGCTGATCTACCAACGTATGATTATACGGTAGTCGAGTGGTACATCATGCTCGCTACCAATGCATACAAAGCGATCCCTCTGGTTTAGAAACAACTCTCCTACAAGCCCAACCCATGAAGATTGCCGCAACGATGGCTTGATACCATGTGGTATCATAACATCTGTCGGCAGTCTGGTTTTTCCTGCCACACCTCTGATTACAAAATGGTTGACCATTTCAATGAGAGTTGTTTCGGTCATGATACAGTATGTATCTCCCAACCGTTACCAGTACAGTGCGACCACCGCTGCTCGCAGCATGCATCCTGTAGCTGCCCGGCGTGCTTCACCCGCTCCTATCTCATACGCTAAAAGCACTCTGGCTTGCTCATCTGGCACAGTTCATAGGGAATAGAAGAGGATTGAACCATGGAAAGACCACAACGTTTCAGAGACTATTTTGGTGTGCAGCTTGCCCAGCAACTGGGGCAACGCATCCAGACCGTTTATCCCCAGTTCCTGGGCGATGTCTTTGTGCAACGGGTTGCTGCCAGCGTCGAGCCGTTGGAGCTGAAAGACCGCGTTGCCCTGATTGCCGCCGCCCTCCGCGAAACGCTCCCAGCAGAGTATCTTGCCGCACTGGATATTCTCTGCGCCATCCTTGGGCCGGAGAATCCCCAGGAGACCGGCATGTTTGATTTTGGCTATCAACTGATGCCGATTGCCTATTTTGTAGAAGTCTACGGTCTGGAGCATGTCGATGCATCGTTACAAGCCATCCATGCCATTACCCGACGGTTTACCGGTGAATTTGCCATACGCCCATTTCTCGTCCAGCACCCCGAACGTACCATGGAGGTTCTCCAAACGTGGGTACATGATGACAATACCCATGTACGGCGTCTGGTCAGCGAGGGCACCCGGCCGCGCTTACCCTGGGCCGCTCGCTTGCAGATGGCGATTGACAACCCGGAACCCATGATTGCCCTGCTCGAACAGCTCAAAGATGATCCCTCGCCGTATGTGCGCAAATCAGTTGCCAATCATCTCAACGATATCACCAAAGACCATCCACAACGGGTTCTCTTATTACTAACTGACTGGCAGGTTGATGCCAGCCAGCAGCGCCAATGGATCATACGCCATGCCTTGCGCGGGCTGATTAAGCAGGGCCATGCCGACGCTTTGCGCCTGATTGCAGCGGATCACCCACTGGTTGAACTGGAAGCCCTGTCGCTTGAACCACTGGCTATCCAACTGGGTGATACCTTGACTCTCACCGCAACCCTGGTGAGTCGCGCAGAACAGGCGCAAAAGCTGGTCGTTGATTACTGTATTCACCTGGTGCGTGCACAGGGCAAGACGCAGCCCAAAGTGTTTAAACTGAAGACCCTGATGCTGGCTACTGGCGAACGGGTGACTCTGTGCAAACGGCATGCCCTGAAACCAGTGACCACACGACGCTATTATGCCGGACAGCATCGGCTGGAACTGCAAGTCAATGGTGTAGTGCTGGGCGAAACCGCATTTTTGCTTGAGCTCTAGCGACGTCTATGCTACCATGCCCGATGACTCGGCCCAAAGGATACGGGAGCGTGCATCTATTATGATCAACATCACTCGGCGACAGGCAGTCTCTAGCTTTTTTGTCATCGAGATCATTAGTTTTGCGATATTGCTCTGGTATAGCAGTCTGGTGTACCCTGATGTACGCAAACCCTGGATCGAATATACCGTGCTGATCAGTACAATCTTGCTGGGCGTCCTCTATTGGCGAGGATGGGAACCAGCACGGTATCTCAATGCTGCATTGCTTATCATAGTCACCATGTTCAGTGTTGATGTCAGTTACGGCGCAACCTCGGCGATCTTAATCTGTCTCACCATTCCTGCCATTGTGCTGGTGCTGGCAAATTATCGCTGGGTCATTGTAAGTGCCCTGCTGCTGCTCACTCTCTTTACGCTCACGTTTGCCGGTCAAGATGATTTTAGCGGCTTGTTCAATGGCATGTTGTTTGCCATCGCCATTCTCTCTATGGTCATTAATAGTCTGGTTGCAGAGAGTGATCGGGCCGAAGCCGATGCCTATGCCCATCAGATAAATCAGGCACTGCTTGATTTGCAGGTGCAAACCGAGGCGTTACAACAGAGTGAAGAGCGCTTTCGGATGATTGCCGAACATGTCGATGAAGTCTTCTGGCTCGAGTCATCTGATGCTCAGACCGTGCTCTATATCAACCCCCACTACGAGGTGGTCTTCGGTTTGCCATGTGACGACGTGTATACGGATATACGGTCCTTTCTAGCTATTGTACATCCAGACGACCGTGCTCTCGTCGTTGCTCAAAAAAAGAAATTACAAGCACAATTGATACGTGGGGATATCACCTTTCGGGTCATCCATCTTGATCAGTCTGTCCGCTGGATCTGGGCTACCTACCAACCCGGCTATGATCAGCACGGTCAGGTCAACTGCTGGGTCGGCACCGCCAGAGAGATCACCCGGCAGAAACACTATGAAGCGCAGATCGAATATATGGCGTATACAGACACGCTGACAGACCTGGGCAATCGTCATCGGTTCTATGAACAGGGTGACCGGTATGTCTACCAGGCCAATCATGCTCACCAGCCGCTTTCGCTCCTCTATCTCGATCTTGAACGCTTCAAACGGATTAACGATACCCTTGGGCATCATGCGGGTGACCTGACGCTCATCTGGGTCGCCCGGCAACTGCGTCAGTGTATGAGCGATACCGACTTACTCTTTCGCCTGGGTGGTGATGAATTCGCCATGCTGCTCCCTGATACCACCCTGCTCCAGGCAATGGACATAGCCCGTTCCATGCTATGGTCGATTCGACAACAGTACTATGTGCATGGTCAGACCGTCTATCTCGATGGCAGTATTGGCATTGCCCAACATACCGTGGACGATACCAGTATTAGCACGTTACTGACGCGTGCCAATATGGCGATGTACCAGGCGAGAGCAAATGGAAGCAGTATAGCGTATTATACTGCCGCTTTGCACCCCATGCTGCGCGACCGTCTGGAGTTGGAGAGTGATCTGCGCCATGCCTTGGAAGATCATGAACTGATTTTGTACTACCAACCGATTGTCGATCTCCATACCCACGCAGTAGTGATGCTTGAGGCTCTGGTCCGTTGGCAGCACCCGCAACGCGGTCTGCTTTCACCCGGAGTCTTCTTACCAGTTGCAGAAGAGTCACATCTCATGGTACTCCTCGATTATGAAGTGCTGCGCATTGCGCTGCAACAGCTAGCAGCCTGGCATATCCATGGGAAAACCGTCACTGTAAATGTTAATCTGAGTGCTCAATCGATCCAAAAATCTACATTGGTTAATGATATTGTGCTGTTATTGCAACAGACCGGTGCATCGGCTCACCATATAGTACTGGAAGTGACCGAACATACAGCCATGCATGATCTCGCTACCAGCGTGCAGGTTCTCAGCGAACTGCGCCGTATGGGTATACGTGTTGCACTGGATGATTTTGGCAGTGGTTATGCCTCGCTCACCTATTTGCGTCAATTGCCCGTGGATATTCTGAAACTCGACAAGGCGTTTGCAGTTGGCATTGGTCAGAACCGACGTGATGAAGCGGTCGTTCAGGCGTTGCTGGCACTGGGGCACGGTCTCAACCTTGCCGTGGTGGTTGAAGGCATTGAAAGCGCCGATCAGCTAGATTGGCTCATGACCCAGGGCAGTTTCCTGGTTCAGGGTTTCTGGTTGGGACGACCACAACTCCCCGCAACCGTCTTTACCCGCAACCAGTCGGCTGCCAGCTAATTCGCAGCAAGCGCCAGGCGATACGCCGCCTCCACCCGATCAGTCACTGCCGGCCAGCTAAACTGCGCTGCCCAGGCTGGGGCCGCCGCCGCCATTTGCTGGCGTCGCGGTGCATCGTTGAGCAACTGGCTGATCGCTCCCGCCAACGCCTGCGGGTCGCGTGGTGTGACCAGCAGGCCGGTCTGATCCTCCGCAATCACCTCAGGGAATCCACCAAAGCGGCTGGCAACCACCGGTAACCCACACGCCTGTGCTTCCACCAGGGTAATGCCAAAGGTCTCGCTAGCAAAACTGGTCGCCACCAGCAAATCGACCGAACGATACAGCCGGGGCAGGTCAGTTCGTGGAATGCTCCCCAGAAACGCCACCCGCTGCTGCATCCCACTGGCTTGCACCAATGCTTCCAGGCGCGAGCGCTCTTCGCCATCGCCGGCGATGATCAGTGCTGGTTGTGGGTTCGTATGCATATAAAAAAGAGATTGAATCACAATATCAACGCCCTTCCAGGGTTGCAGTCGCCCAACCGAAAGGAGCAACGGCGTGCTTGCATCAACTCGGTAACCACGTGTACGCAGGTCGGCACGCAGCTCCGTGTCGGCGTCACCAGGACCAAACAGGCTCAGGTCAATGCCATTGAAGATGACCGCTGGCGTAAAGCCATACCGTGCTGCTACTGTCTGGGCATTAAAATGGCTACACGAAACTGCCGCATCCACATGCCGTGCCAGGTGCCAATCTGCCACATACCAGTCTTCGCCATGGCAGCCCAGCACCACCCGTGGCCCGCCCAGGGAGCGTGCTAGCAGCACCGGCGCCAGGTCATACGGCTTCTGAATATGCACAATATCATAGCCGCCATGGATCAGATGGGGTAGCGCTGGCACTGCAAAGGTCAAACGCTCCAGGAGCTTGGCCTCAGCATAGGCCCGCCGCAATGGCGGGATAGCTTGCCACACCCGGCGACTGATAAACGGAAAGGCAAGCACGCGCACCCCGGCAATCGGTTCACGGCGCAATCCCACCCCCCCAAGCATGCTGACACGATGCCCACGTTCGATCAACTGGCGGCCCAGGTCCCAGACAAAGCTCTCCACTCCACCAATTTTGGTGGTCGTTGTTAGATTATACAGCGCAATATGCATCGTTATCGCAAACGTCTGGGGTCGTAGCATGGCTACGACCCCAGAAAATCAGTATCTCCTATGGAAATGTGGGTAAATCCGGAATATTCGATGGCTGTGGGCGCGGTTGTCTGGTGGGCGTTACCACCGGCGCATCTGGTGTCAGTGTTGGTTCAGGCGATGCCTCTGGTAGCGCTGGTGTCTCGGTCGCATCGCCCACTGGCTGCGGCGTTGCCTGCGGATCGGGCTGCTCACCCGGTTGCACACCATAGCGCCACTCGAGATAATGCTGCCCAACGTTGGACATCGCCAGCTGTGAGTAGACATCTTCGGATGGGCTGTAGGTCAAAATACGTCGCTGAAATACCTGAAACAGCACATCCTTTTCAACCGTCCCGACTTTGACCCGTGTCCAGTATGGCTCACTGATAGGTAACCCCACCAGCTTTTCCCATTCAAAGACCTTTTCCCAGGTATAAACGCCATTTTCATACACCATGCCATACCATGAAAGATAATTGGAGAAGACATTGGGCAGATTATGTCCGGTATCTTCTTCATACGCATCATAGATAATATCATATTGTGCTAGATCGGGATTATCTACAACGTTGCCCTCGCGGTCAAGCATGCTGATCACCACCTGGCCGCCCCGTCCCGGTGGCCGATCACGGTTGAGCGGCAGCACCACCGCCTGCAATGAGCGGTAGGTCGGGGCATTGGCATTATGCTCGATTGGGTCTCCCACAAGGGCAATCTCCGGCGCCTCCCGTTCCTCAAACGCATCGGCGCCGATCTGAATCCGCCCCTGAATCATCTCGTTCACCAGTAAACCATAACTCACTGGTTCACCCGGCAGGGTGATTTCCATGCGGCCTTTGTCAAAGTATTGGACCAGACGTGTACCACCGGGTGATTCAGTAAAAGGTTCCTGCAGACCATCGCTCAGCGGGTGGGGTCCCCACGTCCAGGAACGGGGCAAAGGCCCCAGGTTATCCTCGGCCACCGGGCGATCCACCCGCTCCCATTCTTGATACATCGCTTCATCGGCAAAGTCGGGTTGCGCCTGTACCGGCAAGAGCGATGGCAGATTGCTGAAGAGGACAAAACCAGCGAGACCCATCACAAAAAGAATACCGCTCCAGAGCAGACGGCTACCAGTGTGTGCAGCGGCAGGTGTCGGTTGTGTTGTATTTGTTGCCATAACGTGTTGTCTATTCTGTTCAGGTTGATGTACATCCTATACGTATGATCCTATCAGGCGTAGGAATCATTGTCAAGGTTTTTGCACACAACCAACGGTTGCACCGCAATCACGAAGAGCAGCAACGAATGCCCGTATCCCGTGCATCGTGCTGCTCCCCGGTTGCGTGCCAGCAAGTGGCGTACACCTGATATGCTCATGTTATTGCATACACTTACCAGTTGCCCTGGGCAATCCGTACCTTGGCAATCATATCTTTGATGCCCTGGTACGCCGGTCGTACTGTCCAGTCGGCATTGACAATGCTGTATGACCCCTCCTGATGCAGTGGTTCAAGCCCCTGCTGCTGTTGCACCACACTGCTGTTCAAATTCCACAGAAACATGTTGCTCACCCAGGGATAATACTCATAGGTGCGCTCTATTGCCCGCACGCTATAGTGGCGTTGCTGTTCCAACGTGACCTCATTGCCGAACTCATAGCCCGGCGTTGTATTGCGCGTTGCCCAACCATAGGCGGTAATCCATACCTGATGCTGATGTACACCGGCTTCTTGCATTACCTCATAGATGCGCTCAAGATGACGAAAATAAAACGTCGAATCATTGGTCCAGCCACCAGTCTGATCAGGCTGATCAGTCCAGTGCGCATCAGGGCTATGCCATGTCCCATTTACCTCGACGCCCTGTACATCAAAATAATTGCGCATCATGCCCTGGTTGTACTGATACATCGCCCGCAAATAATCGATATCGGGCATCGCCACCGCTGGATCATACGTTGATGTTGGGGACAGGGCACCGGCAACCACGATCATCTGTGGGTCGATGTTTTTGATCTGTTGGTAACAGGCTGCCAGGAGTTCGACATAGCTCCCGGCATCTTCTAGGGTTACATTGCCGCCATATTCCCGCGCCAGGTTCTGTCCATTCCAGATTTCCAGCGCATGGATCCGACCCTGATACCGTTCGGTCAGCAGCCCCACAAAATGGGCGAGTGTCGCAGGGTCGGCGGGCAAACCATGGCGGGTATCGGCGGTTACCCACGATGGCGCTGCCGTGATACTGACGAGCAGCCAGACACCGTGGCGTTCGGCATCGGCCACAAGCGCATCCAGTTCATCCCAGGCATACACCCCCGGCGCGGTCTCAATCGTAGACCAGCGGATGTGCTGACGTAGCCACTGAAAGCCGACGTCATGGGTCATATGCAGCGCGGTCTCGCGGTCCGTCTGATACAACTCACCGACCACGCCCAGATTGAGATGCGCCAACCCCAGCGGATAGGACAGACCGCCTGGCCCCGTGCGTACCATCGGTGCTGCTCCCGTGTTGTGAACCGGTTCAGACGATGCCAGGGCCGGTGCCGCGACAGTACTAGCGTCGGTCGTTGTTTCCACCGGTACGGGTGTTGCTGTGGGTAACGGTAGAGCGACCGGCACTGTTTCTGACTGATTGAGCACCTGCGCTGTCGGTATAGGCTGATCGCCTATCGGTAGGGGCAGCGCAGCCGGTTTATGCGACTGACCTCCTAGCATAACCAGACCACCAATCAGTACAATACAGACAAAAAGCATAGAACGCAATATGCTGGTATCCATACACCACCTCTCATATCTTGTAGTACGTTGCTTGTGTATAATCTGTTTCTATTCTACGCTTTCTTTTGCTATTTGCACTTATATCAGTCTGGTATCTAACTGAACCATAACTGATGCCTTTTTCATTTGCATAAAAACGGCCAGCTACACTGCTATTCTGCTTTTAGCATGCTGAAAAGAGAATGAGAAATCTGATATTGTGTGGGTCTACCAGTAATACGACACACTATCACATCTACTAGTGTTTATAATTATGTATTCTATATAGGGCATAGTACGACACACTAACTAATGTATTATATGAGCACTTTAATTGCTTTTTTGTAGGTCTGAGGAATAAACGCAATGCGATCACGTTTTTTACCAAGGGGTATGCTCAGATCGAGCAGGGGCTACCAGGCCCGTTATGGCCTGGTCTTTGGGTGGCATATATCACGCATTACGCGATACAACGTCCTATAGGATGTCTTTGAGGAGCTAAACAGTCTGTTATGAGCTGATATGATGCTGTCCATTGAATGGTGTATGTGTGTTGTCCTTCGTTCAGCGGATCAGTCCATACGCTCGATGAGTGGTTGAACCATTTTGCTATGACGAGGAGCGCTTGCTTGCCGCCACCTTTGGCAGTGATCGTGGGCGCGGCTTGCAGCGGCGCCCATGATCCCAGTCCTTGCCTTGCCGCGGGCAGGCTTACGTGCGTTGCCTGGCGTTACCATTGCGTAACGCATAGGCAATGCCTGCCTGCAGGTTGCTCCGCGTCAGTATACCGCTCAAATCCGCCCCCAACGCCACCAGGGTCTGCGCAATCTGCGGCTGTATGCCGGTGAGAATGACCTCGGCGCCGAGCAATTTCACCGCCTGCGCTGCCTGCACCAGAACCTGCGCTATTTGCGTATCAACCATTTTCACGCCGGTGACATCAATCAGGGCAATGCGGGCCTGATACGTGCTGATACCTTCTAGCAATACTTCTATCACTTGCTGCGCACGGGCGTCATCAATGGCGCCAATCAAGGGTAGGGCGATGACATGGTTGCTAATCGGCAGCAGCGGTGTGGATAGCTCGCGAATGGCGGCTTGCTGCGCTTCAATCAACTGCTGCTGCAGCTGCTGCTGTCGGGCTTCGATTGCATGCTTTTCGGTGATATCACGGACAAACCCCACCACTTTCTGGAGTGTGCCCTGATCATCCACTATCGTAAACACTGAGACATCAGCGGGAAAGATACTGCCATCTTTGCGCTGGTTGATACTTTCGCCGTGCCAGCTCCCCTCTTGCATCACCTGCTGCATACCGGCCTCCAACAGTGGGTACCCCGCCGGCGCAACCGTCTGCGCCATTGGCATACCGATAATCTCATCGCCGTAGCCAAAGAGTGCCCGATGGGCCGGATTGGAGTAGATAATCGTGCCCTGTGCATCGGAGCAGCCAATGGCATCATTGGCCCGTTCCACAATCGTTTGAAAGAGGCGTAACTCATCTTCGGCGCGTTTGCGTTCGGTGATATCACGGGCAAACGATATAATGTACCGTCGGTTGGCAAATTCGAGCGCGCTGACCACCACTTCAACGGCAAAGAGCCGCCCATCTTTGCGACGATGCTGCGAATCAAGCGTTACCGGGCCTGATTGGGGCAGTGTATCGAGAATGTGCTGGATCGCGTCGGGTGTGTAGTGGGCGTCAACATCAGCAATCCGCAATTGCAAGAGTTCCTCATGGGTATAACCGAGTTGCTGGCAGGCAGCATCATTTGCATATTGAAATGTTCCCCGCTCATCGGTCCAAAAAATGGCATCGGCAGCGTGGTCGAGTGCGGCGCGGGCCAGTTGTAAATCTTCCGTCTGGATCGACACATGCGCTTCCAGTTCGGCACGCATCTGGTGTGCCTGCGTTTCGCTCTCTTTCTGCTGGCTGATATTGGTAAATGACCCGACCACCCGCAACGGCTGGCCCTGTTCATCACGCGCCACGACCTTGCCGCGATCAAAGGCCCAGAGCCAGTCGCCTGCGCCAGTCTTCAGCCGAAACTCAGCTTCGTAGAAGGGTGTCTCATTGCGCAGATGCTGCTGCAAGGCATCCATTACGGTGGCGGCGTCATCAGGATGGATCAGGCGTTCCCAGGTTGATACATGGTTCTCAATCTCGTTGGGCCGATAGCCCAGCACTTGCATCCATCTGGGGCTGTAATACACCGCGCCGGTCGTCACATCCCAGTCCCACATGCCATCACGACTGCTCTCGACCGCCAGTCGTAAACGCTCTTCGCTCTGTTCAAGCTGGTGTATGCGCTGTTTCAGGGCTTCACATTCAGCCTGGAGTTGTTGATAGTCTGGTTGATCATCGGCCATGATGTGCTCTCCTTCGGTCATACGGTTATGAATGTCGGACATTGACTGTATCAACACAGGTGGCTTATGAACTGATGGGGAATCTGCTACCTATGTTGTTACACTATAATCACAGAGATACTGCGGTGTCAAGTCAACTGGCATGCAGCCGCCTGTTGCTGAAACATGGCGAAGCCCTCTTTGGGGGTTGTCGGTGCAGCCAGTGTGAAGCACTTTTTCTGGATCGGTGTGTGTGGAGTGCATGATCGTCCGTATCCAATATAAGGGCACATTGATGTGGAGGGGCAGCATGTTGGTGAAATGTGTCGCATGTTGTCGCAATGTGTCGCATGTTGGGCTTGTTTGTGTACTGACATTGTG
>JAAURD010000295.1 GCA_012034075.1 Chloroflexaceae bacterium
ACCCACCCCAGCAGCAGCCCAAGCAAAACCCCAGCGCCAATCGTGGCGCTCCAGCAGCGCCAGCGCAGCCGCACCGGCCAGCAGCAGGGGCAGGCCAATAGCCAGCAGCAGGCTCATCAGCGGCGTGCCCACCGGACTCCAGACCAGCATACCGCCAGGGATGAAGGGCAGCGGCTGCAAACCCGACTCGGCCGGTGGCGGTGGTGCAAACGGCGTAAAGCTGAGCAGAAACGGCGCTATCGCCAGCAGACCGATACCGATAAACAGGGCTGTAAAGAGCAGTGGGCGCCAGATAGGGGTGCGCTGAACGTGCCACCAGTGCCACCAATGGACGAGCAGGCAGAACGCCAGCAGGGGCGGATACTGCCAGCTATTGACCGCATACCCGATCCCAACCAGGGTTGCCGTCAGAGCCGCAACAACCGCTGTCCTCAGCGTCTCGGTGGGCGGAGCGCTATAGTGCCGCGCCAGCAACGCGAGGACCGCCAGTATCAGCGGCAAGCCCAGCGCGTGGGCATGCATTTCGCCCCACAGCAGCGACACGGCGGGAAACTCAAAGAGATAGCCATTGGGCGCCAGGTCATCGATAATCGGATTGGGGATCTGCGATTGGAAGAAGCTGCGTTGCCATTCGGCGGGCCAGTGCATCAGCCCATGCACGGTCTCATTCCAGGAGCCACAAACGAGCAAGAGGAACACCGCCAGCAGCGACCAGCGCCGATAGTGCGCCGGGTTGAGCGTGGCGATGATCGTGACGCAAGCCTGAGCGCACATGGCCGCCAGCAAGGGCGTAGCAAAGATGACCAGATTGTTGGGTGGCAGCCGGCTGATCTGGCTGAGCAGGGCCAGCATCCAATGGCCCAGGTAGTAGTAGTTGAGCGGATGGCCGCCAAACCAGGCGTTGGGCGGCGGTACGGCGGGGCTCAGCCCGATGCTGTTGATAATGGCGAGATTGGTGTATTTTTCAATCGTGGTGATATCGGCAGTCCAGCCGCGAAAGAGCAGCAGCGCCAGATAGATCGCCAGCCCCAGGGTCTCAATGAAGAGCAGATGCCGCCAATGGGTACGCAGCCAGGCCCATGTTGCGCGGTAGTCACGCCACCAGCCCGCGCCGCCGATCAGTACCATCAGCATCGCTGCCAGCACAAACGCGGCCTGCCCAGCGCCGGCCGCGGCCAGCCACCAGGAGAGCCAACCGGTGATCACAAAGACCAGCAACCGCGCAATGCCAGAGCCGCAGTCGGCTGCGTTGGGCCGCTGTTCTCTTGCCGCGCCCCGGTGCAGGTGCGCGGTGGCGCGCCACAGCGGCAGGTTGAGCCAGGCCAGCAGGGTAACACTGCCATAGACCGTCAGAATCGACAGCATCAAACGTCCTGACCATGTGTTGAAACAAGAGCAACCAGCAGTGAGCACATGATTTATTCGCGGCCTGGCAGGCTCCACGCGCCGCGAGCCATCTTGCGGCGGGCGTAGGCAATGGCGTCCGCACGGTTTTTCAGATGCAACTGCTTCATGGTCGAGCTCATATCTTTTTTAATCATACTATCGCTAAAACCAAGAATATCGCCCACCTCTTTGTAGGTATAGCCCTGCGCTACCAGGGTCAGAATATCGATCTGGCGCCGACTTAAGGGCGGCTCCTCTTCTACCGCGCGATAATGGACCAGTTTCCGCTGGCGGGCAAATTCGCGCAGCACGCGGGCGGCCAGCCCCGGTGAGAGCGGCGCCTCGTCCTGGGCCAGCCCAAAGAGCAGATGGCACAGCTCTTCAACATCCAGACTTTTGAGCAGATAGCCCGAAGCGCCGCTCTTGATCGCCTCAAACAGGTTTTGCTCATCATCTGAGATCGTCAGGATCACAATTTGCACTTCGGGAAACTCAGCTTTAATCATCCGCGTGGCTTCCAGACCATCGCAACGCGGCATCTCAATATCCATTAAGATGACATCAGGGTTGAGCTTACGGGCCTGCTCCAGTGCTTCGATACCATCTTGAGCCGTGCCAACTACCTCAAAATGATAATTTGTCAGCATTTTGTGCATGGCATGTAAGAACAGCCGGTTATCATCGACCAGCAGCAGCCGAAAATGGGGCGCTACCATTGCCTCCGCCATATGCAGCGGAAACCGTAGGATCACGCGTGTCCCAACGCCTGGCTTGGTCTCGATAGTCAGATGACCATCAATCTCTTCGGCGCGGCTGCGCATGCTGTGCAGCCCATAGCCCTGACTGTTGTTCGTATCTGGCGTTACGGCCGAAAGCTGGCTCAAATCAAAGCCGGCGCCATCATCGGCAATGATCACCACGGCTTGATCCAGATCACGCGCAAACGAAATGCGTGCTGCCCGAACCCCGGCATACTTGCGAATGTTGTTCAACGCCTCTTGAATAATGCGCAGCAGATGCATCGATACGACCGGCGGCAGATGCTGATCGGTCAATGCGGGGTCAAGCTGCAATTCAGGTTTAATCGTATACAGATGCTCAAACCAGACCAGATATTGCTCCAGGGCAGTGAAGAAGCCCTGTTCTTCGGTATGGTCTGCTTGCATCTGGGTGATTACTTTGGTGCCCACAATACATTCACCCAGGTCTGACTGGGTCTCATGGACAACCTTGGCCATATTTGACAGAAACGTACTTGCCATAGCGAGATGACCGCTGGTGATATACTCACCAATGTTTTGCAATTGCAGATTGAGATAGCCCAGGACCTGGCCCAGGTTATCGTGCATTTCACGGGCCAGCCGTTCGCGTTCACGCAACATCGAGAGTGCCTGCTGGTGTTGCATCAGCTGATTATCCACCCGTTTGCGCTCGGTGATATCCCGCGTGATCCCCTCAATCGCAACCACCTGGTGTTGCTCATTGTAAATCGGCCACTGATGCTGTTCAAGCCAGATTTCATGACCATCTTTATGGGTACAATTCAGAATGAGCGGGTCATGAAACGTATCCGGCGCCTGGTGCATGGCCTCAAAGAGCATATGCTGATCCGGATGGACTATCTTTTTATGGATATCGGGATCGGCATAATAGGCTTCGGGGGAGTAGCCCGTAATCTGCTGCACCGATGGGCTGACATAGTCAAACCCTTTGTCGGGCAGCAAGCGATAGCGATAGATGATATCCTGGGCGTTTTTCGGCCAGCAGGCGAAAGCGCCGTTCACTCTCGCGCAGGGCATCTTCGATGCGTTTGCGTTCGACAATTTCCTGTTGCAAAGAGTCATTCTGGTGCTGGAGCTGCTGCTGCATGCGTCGCAACGCAAGGTGGGTTGAGATGCGGGCCAGCACTTCATCCATCTGAAACGGCTTCGTGATATAGTCGGCACCGCCGGCCGAAAAGCCCTTGACTTTGTCAAAGACTTCGACCAATGCACTGACAAAGATCACCGGAATAGCACGCGTCTGCACATTGGCTTTGAGCGCACGACAGACCGCGTAGCCATCCATGTCGGGCATCATAATATCGAGTAAAATGATATCAACGGGCGTCGATTGGGCGGTCATCAAACCCAGTTGACCGCTGGCCGCCAGACGCACGGCGTACCCCTGACTGTGGAACAGGTTGCCCAGTAATCGCAAGTTGTTATGATTATCGTCGATGATGAGGATCGTTGCATCCTCATACTGGTCTCGGCTCGTCTGCATGGAGGTCTTCCTTTGCCGCTGATAGCAGGTTGATACGATGTGCTCGATTCCATGCGGATCATGGCATCATGATCATGGTTGTATTGTACAACAAGTTTGTCCCTCCCCATGATCAACCCCTCACCCCCGGCCCTGGGTCCAAGGAGGGAGAGAGTAGACGATGCCAGCGCGGTCGGCACAAAGGCCTTTGCGTCTCTGCGTCTCGTGCCTGGTGGAGCAATAGCCCACGCCCGTGTTTCCGCTCCGTGTGGTGGAAAGGGAGCGCGGCTACAAGCCGCGCCTACGGTCCCGCGCCTACGCAAGGCGTGGGTGTGCCTGTGGAGCAGAAGGGCACTGGTGTGTTTCCGCTCCGTGTGGTGGAAAGGGAGCGCGGCTACAAGCCGCGCCTACGATTCAAGGCTGTGGGCGCTTCAACGCTTCAACGCTGCAACGCTTAGATCATTCTATACGTCGATAGATCAGCATCTCCCCGCCCTCCGGCCCGCGAATAGACAACAGCTGATAGCCATGACGAAAGCGTTTCATATCACGAAATGGCCCGGATGAAGCATACGGCACATACTCCGGTTGGCGGTCGAGAATATACGTGGGGTCGGTCTTTTCGGCGCCGGCAAATGCCCTGGCCCATATGTTCGACATCAAGATGGGCAATATGCACATCATTTAACCCCAACGCATCAAGCACTGGCCGTTCGGCATAGTAGGGCAAGGCCCCGGCAATACCGGTGGCAATCAGGGTATCGGGCGGCGTGTTGAGCCGCAACCACAGGCCCATCTCGCGGTTTTTCAGCGCCACAAAATGCTCGCCCCAGACTCGCCCCGAAGGGTCACGGCTATCGAGCGAGGGCAATTGCAGGCCCTGCAACACCAGCAGCAGCAGCAACGCCAGGCTGGCAAAGGCCGGCGGCAGCCAGCCAATGCGACGGTCGAGCAGTGAGCCAGCCGCCACCGCGACGGCCAGCGCGTAGGTGGCGAGCAGGGGCTATGGCCGGCAGCACCGGCACAAAAAACCGCCCACCAGGAAAATGATCGCCGCCGACCAGCGTGACATACGTACCGGTGAGCAGCACGACCAGCCAGAGCAGCGGCGCTGGGCCGGGCCGCGCCCGGCGGCGCAACAGCGGCCAGAGCAGACCCAGCAGGTTCAGGCCGACCAGTACCAGCATGCTCCGCAGGCCCAGGCTCAGCCCAAACT
>JAAURD010000038.1 GCA_012034075.1 Chloroflexaceae bacterium
GGCCTCTTCGTAGGCCCCCTGCGCATCCAGCAGCCCCGCCAGGTTATTGAGCGAGGTCGCGGTAGCGGGGTGGGTCGGGCCGAGCACCTGCTTGCGGATGGCGAGGGCGCGTTCGTAGAGCGGGCGGGCCTCGTCATATAAACCCTGGTCGTACAACAATTCTGCGAGGCTATCGAGCGAGAGGGCTGTATCAGTATGGATTTCACCAAGTGTTTGTTTACGGACGGAAATAACACGTTCGTGTAACTTACGTGCTCTGGAAAATTCCCCCTGAACCCGCAGTAAGTCTGCTAGATTGTGCATGGACTCGGTGGTTGCTGGATGATCTGCCACCAGGGTTGCTTCGCTGATCGCCAATGCTTGTTCATACAGTGGCCGTGCTCCGGCATAGTCGGCCAGCATATGGCGGAGCGCGTACCCCAGTTTATTTGCTAACCACACGGCGGTTTCATCTTTGCGTGGCAATGCCACAGTTGTTGCATAGCGCAGATGGGGCAGTAATGGCAACACATCGGCAGGTATCCCGCGTTCATTGCGTTCCTCTGCAATGGCAACCAACACCCGCTCCACATCGGCCTGGGCGTGCTCATCGCTGGCTTGCTGCTGCACAAAGTGCGCCAGCAGCCGGTGCAGACTGACCCGCTCGTTGCCCTCGGCGCTCAGCAGGCCCAGGTCGGTCAGCCGTTGCAGGGCATCCGTGTGCGCTTCAGCGGTAGTAGGTAGTTGCCCTTGATGACCCTCTGTAGAACGGTGACCACGCCCAAACAATGATAGCACGCTCCCCAGCAAAGAACGTTTCTGCTTCACTGGTTGTTTCGGGGTAACCGTTGCCAGCAGCCATGCCCGCTCCAGCGGTTCACCTGGCGCAAAGTGGGCTGCCCGCGCCAGCAAGGCCCGCGCCAACCGGTCAATCGGGTTATCCCGCTGCAAACGACGATAGCTCAGCGCAAAGGTACGTGCCACACTGCGCTCATGCGTAGTCGGCAGCGCTTCTATCGTTGTTCCCTCCAGCGATGCATGGGCCAGCATATCCACCTGTCGCAACTCGTCGAGATAGGCTGGCAGCGTCACATGCTGGTAGCGTTGGAGATAGCTGCCCGCCAGATGCAAGGCGAGCGGCAAATGGCCCAGCTCCGCCGCCAGCGCATCGGCCTCGGCGGGGACCAGGTCGGCACGAAAGCGCAGCAGCAGGGTGCGGCTCTCCTCGGCGCTGAGCACGCCCAGCGCATGGCTCGTCACCCTGAAGGGCAGCCCGTCCCAGCGGGCTCGGCGGCTGGTGAGCAGCACGCGGCAGCCACCGGTGGTGGGGCGCCAGCGCTTCAGGATGCTGGCCGCCTCGTCGTCATCCAGGTTATCGAAGATCAGCAGCCGGGGGATGGGCGAGTCCCAGGCGCGTTGCACGGCGGCGACCTGCTCTTCCAGCGGGAGGCTGGCAAAGTCGGGGCGCAGCACCATGGCGCGACTGCCGCCACACGCCGCAATCTCGGCGTCAATACCCTTCGGGTCCGCAAAGGAGACCCAGAAGACGCCGCCGGCAAAAAACTGCCCGTAGCGATGGACAAACTCGACTGCCAGGTTGGTTTTGCCCATGCCGCCCAGGCCCGTGGCTGCCGCCCGTCTGGCTCACCGCCATGGTGCTCTGCTCGCCCTTCAGCGCCCGCGCCAGCGCCAGCAAATCAGCGTGGCGGCCGACGAAGTAGTCGTTGCGGTGGTGGAGCATGAGCGAGCCGGCGGGCAGACCTGGGCTGGGGTCGGGCAGGGCGTCGGTGGGCAGTTGGGCCAGCAGGGCGGTGGCCAGCTCAAGTTCCTTTTTGCGGTAGTCTTCGCGCACCGCCGGGTCCAGCTGCTCCCACTGCGCCGCTTTAAGAGCGGCCAGTTCGGTCAATATCCGCTCGGTATCGCGCTTCACCGCCCGGATTTCATCCAGCAGCCGGTCCAGATAGGGGCGCACTTCGCGTTGCAGCGCAGCCACCAGCGCATCGGCGCTCACCACCGCCGGGGGCAGGTCGGGCTGCTGTAGGCGCTGTTGCAGGCTATCGACCATCATCAGCAGGCCTTCAATATCCTGCTGGGTGCGGCTCGTCTGCTGCTCAATGCGCTGCAAAGCCACATTCATACTGCCATGCCAGAGCTGCTCATAGGCGGTGCGGGCGTCTTCATCGTTTTTCAGCGTTTCACGCAGGCGCAGCAGCCAGCTATCAATCAGGCGCCGTTCCACAAAATCACGAAAGACCGGTGGCCGACGTTTCAGATATTCGTCAAGCACGGGCTTGAGCAACTGGCCTGGCAGGTCGGCAGCATCCGGCTGGTTCTGCACCATAGCGATGAGCTTCTGCTGCTGGTCGTTCAGTTGCTGCTCCAGGTCGTCGCTGTTGAAGATATCGTCGGTATGGGCAATAATCCACTCAAGCGATTGCACGGTAATTTTTGCGGTCTCACGGTTGTCACGGTAGATCTGTTCATACTCTTGAGAGTACTCCCACTCCTGGCGCACCTGCTTGACGGCGCCATGAAAGGCCCGCTGCAAGGCGCCGCGCAATGGTGGTTGAGGGCGCCATCCTGTTTGAACCACCTGTTGCAGTGCTGCTCAAAGACGTGTTCGGAGAGGTTGGAGAACCAGTTACCGCCGATACTCACCGCCAGCCCGGTGATCAGACCGGTGAGCGCGGTACCAGAGAGAACGCCGACGCCAATAAGGCCGGCGCTGACCAGGCCCTTGATGAGCAGATACCGCAGTTGCTGCTGGTCTTCGTCCATTACGTTCGCCCTCGCTGCGCATGTTCGGTTACTTGTGGGCAGTATAGCAGAGATTGGGCGAGAGCGCAAGGCGGTCGCTCAAATCCGCATACCCGGCCATGCTTCCACAAAGGGAGAGAAGGGAGATCGCTAACCTGCATACCCGGCACTTGCTCCCACCTACCAGCATTAGGGCGCAGCACGTTGCGCCACTCACTGCCCTTGTGATGAGTCAAAGCGCAGATCTGCTATGCTTTGTAGCGCACCAGTTGATAGAGGTCATCAAAGATAGCGATGATATCTTCGTCATCGCCGAGGTTTCGCAAGTAGACATCGATATCCATAAATGATGTCTCGAAGTATTCATCAAAGAGTTGTGCTCCTCGATATACATTCGTTGACGGTGTATAGATCGGTCCCCAGCGTTTTACTGAATTGAAATAGTACAAGATAGGCTTTAATTGCGTGATGTCAGTGATACCGAGATGGTTTACCAGACCTGCGTAGGTCTTGATAAATTTGCGATTTATGTCAACAAACTTACCCGTATCGTGATCGTCGTTGTATTTAATCTCCAAATAGACGATCTCACCCGAAGCGGCACGAAATAGCGTATCAACATCTTTCCTGATAGTCTGTTTGGAACGACCCGGTGCCGTTTCAATGCGCAATATGTTTGCTAACAGTTCGGCAAAAAGGTCATCACATTGATCTGGACTGTCAGGGAGTTGCCTACTGGTGATGTAGTGGTCAATCAGGGCATCGGTCTCGGCAGTCATCGAGAGCCTGACACGTTCACCAGATGGCGGTATGGACATGACATTTGTATCTTGTTCGACGATAAGTGTGATCAGCTTCTCGATAAAGTTACCGAACTTAATATTGAGAGATTGTAGCAGAGGCCACCCAACACACGATATCTTGTGGGCACAAAATGGGTTTTGGCGGCATGCACCTGTATGCTCTTGTCAATACTTGCGGGTGATGCTGTGTCGTGAATGAGTTTGATAATAGCATCACGGACAATCTGTTTCACACGATCATCCATCGCAATCCTCAGTGATATGGCATGCGCGGTACTGCTCGCGTAATGCGTCAATGCTGATGAGTTGCCCCGTGTCATCCTCGTAGTACCAGTATTCCCAGCCGTTATATGCGGTTTTGCCCTGGGCTAGCGCGGCTATTTTGTGGATTGAGCCAACCTGATCGCCCCAGCAGAGATGGGAGTCGGCCTTGATGGTTGCGACGATGTCTCGCTTTTTGGAATAGACGGGTTGACCGATCTGGATATAGCGCGCTTCGATGAGTTGCCCAAACTGCACCCGTGGTGCGGAGCGCTTGGAGGGCGTGATGATGGCGGCATCGTCAAACAGGGTTGGAGGGATGGCGGCGATGCGGCTGCGGGCAAGCTCCACATAGTCGCACTCCTGTTCGATGCCGATGTACTGGCGGCGCAGTTTGGTTGCTACGGCGCCGGTGGTGCCAGAGCCAAAGAAGGGATCGAGCACAATATCGCCAGGATTGCTGGATGCCAGGAGCACGCGATAGAGCAGGGCTTCGGGTTTCTGGGTTGAGTGGGCTTTGCGCCCGTTGACTTTGATGCGTTCTGGCCCGGTACAGAGTGGAATGTGCCAGACGCTCTGCATCTGCTTGTCATCGTTGAGGTGTTTCATGGCGTGGTAGTTGAAGGTGTACCGCTTTTGCTCCGCCGCCTTTTTGGCCCAGATGAGGGTTTCGGTGGCATTCTGAAAGCGAGTGCCGCGAAAGTTGGGCATGGGGTTGGTTTTGTGCCAGATGACATCGTTCAACATCCAGTAGCCCAGGTCCATCAAGATTGCGCCGACGCGAAAGATATTGTGGTAGGAGCCGATGACCCAGATGGTGCCATCATCCTTGAGCACACGCCGACATTCGTGCAGCCAGGCGCGGGTGAAGGCATCGTAGTTGGCCATATCGCTGAAGTGGTCCCAGTCATCGTCAACGCCATCGACGATGGTTTGGTTGGGTCGCAGCAACTCGTTGCGCAGTTGCAGGTTGTACGGTGGGTCGGCAAAGATCAGGTTGACGGAGCATGCTGGCAGGGTTTGCAAGACTTCAATGCAGTTTCCCTGGATGATGTCATTCAGGGGGAGCGATGTTGGCGCTGGTTTCTGTTGCTGGAGATGCTGTGTCATAGAGATCTCTTTCCTGTACAATACCACTGTATCGATCATAGCGTGAGATTATTGTATGCTGTTGCAGAGTATTCGTCAACTGATTTACCACGAAGATAGGGCTACGTCAAAGTCGTCCTTTTGGACCCAGGGCCGGGGGTGAGGGCCTGCAAGCACCCCTCTCTCCACCTGGGAGAGCGGCCGGGGGTGAGGACCTGCGGGCCTGCGGTCACATTCAGCCGCTCGCCAGCCGCTCCACCAGCGCCACATGCACGGCGGTTGGGCCAACTGCCACCTGCTCCACGCTGACCTGAAAGGGGAGCGTCGCATGGATCAGCGGTCGCCAGAGCGGTTGTCGTGGTTGCAGGCCAAAACCGGTGCGGAGTGACCCATTGATGCGGGCAACATAGCTGATGACAGCCAGCGGGGCCATACGCAGCGTTGGTGTTCGGGCGAATGGTGCATCGACCCAGACCCAGCGACCGCCCGGCCGCAACACCCGCGCAAACTCGGCCTGCGTAGCATACAGACCAACGTAGGGCGCGGGAAAGGTCGTAATCAGCGTGCCAATTGTGGCATCATCCAGCGGCAGCGTCAGCGCATCGCCCTGTACCACGCTCGCCCGCTCATCAGCGCCGCGTGCTTGTCGCCGTGCTGCCCGTACCATCGCCTGCGAACGATCCAGGCCGACGGCGGTATGGCCCTCGCGTGCCAGTTGCGCCAGCAAGCGCCCGCGCCCACAGCCCACCTCAAGTACCGGGCCATCGCCAACAGAGCGCTGGGCCACGGCCACCCACTCGTACCACAGCCCGCCACTGCCCAGCAGGGAGACCGTATCGTAGGCCCAGCTCACATGGTTGTAGCCAATATCATAGATGTGTAAGACGAGTGATCGAAGCATAGGGTTTACCGCCGTATCAGATAGGTTGTCTGTTCATCTTCATAGCGCACCTGCCACTGCGGGTCATCGCGTACCAGCTCAAGCAAGCCCTCCTGGCGTTCATGATCCAGCAGCAGCCCATCAATCTGGTAGCTCTGCAGGAGCTGCTCGGCGTTCTGCCCGGCACTGAGCAGGATATAATCTTGCCACTGCTCATACGGATACAGCTCAATGCGCGGGTCGATAAAGACCGGCTGCTCTGGCGCCGCCCAGATGAGATAGCTGCCATAGCCCAGGGCATGGAACAGATGCTGTGGTCGTTCCCCGTCTGGCTGCGCTTGCATCGCCTGCACTGCCTCAACCGGCGTATCAACCGACACCAGGCGGTTTAAATCGGATGGCAAGGCGAGCATCGGCTTGACCCAGGGCAGCCCCAGCAACAGCAGCAAGCCCATCATCCCAATCAAGAGCCAGTTGAGTGAGTAGACCTCGGCGGCTGGTCGTCTGGGAGCGCCTGGCGGCGGCTGGAGCCAGGGCGCGGCTTGGACCACCAGCAGCGGCAAGAGCACAAAGCTCAACCAGACAATGTTGCGGCCGGCGCCGAGCGATAGCCAGAGCAGGGGAGCTACCAGCACGAGATCGAGCGGGTCGGGCGGGCGGCGGGCATAGGCCAGCACCACTACCGCGGCCATCAGGTAGAGAAAAAAGATGGCACCGTCAACAGTATCGGTTGTGGGCGCCGCCCACTCGGTCACCAGGGTTGTCACCGCCGAGTTACTGGTCAGGTTCGTCACATAGCCCACAATCCCAAGGCCATTGGGGTTGACCAGCAGGGCCGCCGCAGTCACCACGCCCCAGAGAAACAGCGACCGCAACGGGCGCAGCGGGAGAGCGGCATCAGCCTGCCCGCTCTCTTCTTGAGAGGGCGCAGCGTGCTGTGCCCCTACAGCGCAGATGGGAGCGGGGCCGGGGGTCAGGGCTTGCAGCCAGCGGCGGAGCGCTTCGCCGACAAAGGTCAGGGCCATCAGCAGCCCGCCCAGCACAAACGAGCCATGCAGATTGACCCAGACGATCATCAGCAGGGGCAGCAGCCAGAGCGGAGCCGGCAAGCGCAGGGACGGCAAGCGCCATGCCGTCAAAATCAGCAGAAATGCCACAAACAGTGGGAACGCATAGGTCTGTGGGCGCACATTCCAGTTATCAAACCCTAGCAGCATCGCCGTAAGCAACAGCATAGCGACGCTCAAGCGTAGGGCGCCGCTGCGACGCACACAAAGCACCAGCAACAGACCATAGGCCAGCACCAGCACTAGCGATTGCGCAATCAAAATCAGCGCAACCCCGCCCAGCTGATACATGCCATACAGCAATACCTGGGCCAGCCATGGCTGGTTGAAAAAAGGCTCGCCGTAGCGGGTATACGAAAACATATCGACCGTGGGAATCGCCCCATGCGCGATCGTCCAGCGCCCGGTCGCCATCTGCCACCAGAAATCGTGCGGCGGTATCGGAATGAGCAAAGGGCGCAGCGCAATCAGCACCACCGCCGTCCAGACCCACACATGATCCAGGCTAGGAAAGCGCTGTCCACTGCCTGGTTTATTGCGTGCGACGCCAGATTTCGGTTTCATCATCTTGATAGGTGCGTTGCCAGCCGGGCAAATTGGGCATCACCTCAGCCATCTGTTGCTGATAGTGTACATCGATCATAGCACAGTCAATCGCATACTTATCCAGCAGGCTGCCAACCTGCTGCCCGCGTGTCATCGCGGCATAGTCTTCCCATTGTTCCAGCGGATACAACTCAACCCGTGGGTCAATAAAAATCTGGCCCGCCGGATAGTACGCCCAGGTCATATACGAGCCATAGCCCATCTCGTTAAAGAGATTGCCCTCGCACGGTGACTGCAACAGATACTCGGTCGCATCAACCGGCGTGCCCTTGCTAAAGAGTTGCGGCCCGCCCGGTACATCGGTAAACATGTCCTGATAGGGCTGCGGCAGCGGCAGCGTATGCTTCATCCACGGCTGCACCAGCAGCACGGGCAAAGCAATCAACACCACAATCAGCAGATTTGCAACCGGTGAACCGCCTGACCTGCGCCGGGCGGCACGTGCATCGGCGTTCTCAGCCTGCTTGAGGATTGAACGCGGCTTGCTCCAGGACTGCGCCACAATCGGCATAGCCGCCATGCCAAACCAGGCTACATAGCGCACCCCCCGTAAAGCTCATCCATGCCAGCCCACAGACCAGCAGCACATCCGTGATAGAAGGCCGGCGGCGAGCAAACGCAAAGCTCGCAATCACCACCAGCACGCTGAAATAGAAAAACGCGCCAGCAATACTGCGGGGGTCAGGCGTTTGCCACTCATTGATCAAGCGTTGGCTGGGCGCATCGGTCAGCAGGTCTAGCACATAAGCAAACACCCCAATACCCAGGGGATTAAACACCGTGACCAGAATCATCGACCCAAACGCCAGATACAGCAGCTTAAGCCGATCCCAGGTAAGCGCATACGCCTGTTTCAGCAGCCGCTGCATCGTCTCACCCGCGACAAACGCGCCGGTGATCAGGAGACCCAGAATAAACGCGCCATGAGCATTGACCCAGAAAATCATCATCAGCGGCAGCGCGACCAGCCAACGTGGGGAGAGCTGTTTAGCAACATAGCTGCCCAGCACGATCAGGACGAGCATATAGGGTAGCCACGACCAGTTCTGCGTTCGAGTAGTCAAGGCATTGATCGACATCGCCGCTGTCAGCAACATCGCCAGCGCCGCCAGGCGCCAAGAGCCACTGCGCCGGTGCGCCTCCACCGCCACCAGCCCAAAGGCCACCGTACCCAGCACATTCCGCGCAAAGATGACCAGGGGAAACCCACCAGCTGATACAGGATATAAAACAGCCACTCGCCCAGCCAGCTCTGGTAGACATACGGCGTATCCGCCGGCAACGTCCAGGCAAAGATATTGGTTGTTGGCAGACCAGTGGTAGCGATCAGTTCACCCGCCTTCAGGTGCCACCAGAAGTCGTTGGGCAACGTCCGTGACAGACTGATAAAGATGGCTACCCCACCAAGGATCACCAGCACCCATAGATGCTCCAGCCGCAGGGCGGGTACTCTTCTGTTTGTTTCTGGTGTTGTTGCCTTGCCGATGGTCACCCGCTGCTCTCCTCATCCCTGACTGATATCCCACGCTCCCACGCTCCCACGCTCCCACACTTAGGACGTAGGTGCGGCTTGCAGCCGCACAGCAGTCGTCGCGAGCGCACCCGGTCCCGATTTGCGCTCCAACGCTCCAACGCTTAAATCGCTTCAACCGCTTTGCGCTTTGCGCTTTGCACCAGGTATAATACCATGAGTGAGAACAATTGGTGACGGAGCCATATCCTATGTTTACAACTCGTAAAGAAGCATCTGTAGGGGATCAGCGTGCTGCGGCCATATCACCACTGCGCCACGACGGGACGGTCGCAGATTGCATGGTCATTATCCCGACGTATAATGAGCGAGAGAATATCAGCGCGTTAATCGCTCAGATTCTGCACTATCCTCGGTTTAACGTGCTGGTGGTCGATGATCATTCCCCCGATGGCACCGGCGAACTGGTTGTAGCCCTGTCAAAAGCGCTGATCTTCCCCGACCAACGGCTGCACATCATTCAACGACCGGGCAAGATGGGCCTGGGTACGGCCTATATCGCGGGCTTTCGGCAAGCGCTGCACCTGGGCGCTCAGTTTATCTTTGAAATGGACGCCGACTTTTCGCATGACCCCGCGTATCTACCACAACTGCTTGATGCGGCCACCACCCACTACGATCTGGTGCTGGGATCACGGTATATCCCGGGGGGCGGCACCACCGATTGGGGCTTTATTCGCCGTTTTATTAGTCGTGGCGGCAATTGGTACGCCAGCCTGATCCTGGGCCTGCCCACTGCCGACAGCACCGGCGGGTTTCGCTGCTATCGGCGTGCGGTGCTCGAAACGCTCGACCTGGATCGGGTGCGCTCCAATGGCTACTCATTTCAAATCGAGATGGTCTATCGCACGCTTCAGGCGGGCTTCCGCGTCGGCGAAATACCGATCATCTTTCCCGACCGGCGCGTGGGCCAGTCAAAAATGTCGCGGCGCATCGTGATCGAAGCGCTCATCAATGTCTGGCGTCTCAGACTGGGTTTGATGTAACCCGATAATCACAAAATACATATTGACGTTCGGCGTCCTATGGCTCTATAATACAAAAAAGTCAAAAAGACGTTGAGCGTCTTGTGGCGTTAGCAGCTAAAAAGGGATACCATGGTTCATCGTTCAGTGACTGATCTGGTCAGCACGTTATCATAAAGAAGGAGACTTCTGTGGCCGAGAACGAATCGAAAGACAAACTGCAGGAGTTGCTTGACGAATATCGCAAAGAGCAAGACCGTATTCATCGTGAATACAAAGAGATTGAAGGACAGGTACGCCAGACGACCACCGATGTTGAGCGCCTCTCACAGCGTGAGCTGCAGGTCTCCAACCGCGTGCGCGACCTGGAAATCAACATTGACCGATATAGCAAGGCCGAGATTAAGAACTTTTATACGGCGGCACAAGAAGTGCAGATGCGTCTGCAAATGATGCGGGCGCAGCTTGAGCAGCTGCAGATGCGTCAGAATGCCCTGCGCAACCAGCAAGATCAAGTCACCGATTTTGTCAAGCTGCTCGAAGAGATGTCGGGTATGGGGAACACCAATGACAGCGTTGACGGTGAGCCATCCAGTGATGACTTGATACTCAACTTTATTCAGGCGCAGGAACAGGAACGGCAGCGGTTATCGCTCCAGATGCACGATGCGGTGGCGCAGGTGCTGAGTAACCTGGTCTTACGAGCGCAGATCTGTGAACGCCTGATGGATCATGATACCGAACGAGCCCGCAATGAGTTGAGTGGCTTAAAAAATGCAATCAACGCATCGCTGCAAAATGTCCGACGGTTTATCTTCGACCTGCACCCGATGGTGCTGGAAGACCTGGGCCTCCTGGTGACGTTGCGTCGCTTTGTCGCCGAATTTGGCGAGAAGCAGAAGATCGATATCTCGCTGATGTCGCAGGGGCTGGAAGGACGGCTCCCCAAGCACTATGATGTAACCCTATTCCGCTTTGTGCAGGAAGCCCTCAACAATGTAGCCCTGCATGCCAACTCGGATCAGGCACGGGTATTGATCAATGCGTCTGATATGGCACTTCAGATTGTAGTTGAAGATGATGGCGTCGGCTTTCATGTCAATGATGTGTTGAGCGACCAGAACAACCGCCGCAACAAGGGCATTGCCAGCATGAAGCAGCAGATAGAGGGTCTGCTGCGGGGTGAGTTTGGTATTGAAAGCGCGGTAGGACGTGGCACACGGGTTGCGGCAACCGTGCCATTGCCGCAACAAGCACAGGCAGCCTGATCGACCCGTGTACCGTGGGATAGCCCGTTACGGCGCACAACGTGCCAGCTCTGGTGACACCAGGCAGGGCGGCGCCGTATAGTCCGTTTGAAGAACGCTGATAAGCTCAAAAAAGCGATATTCGTCATCGGTCACATTGGTTAAGCGCACCAGATAGAGTGGCTGCAACATGACATGATCTTCGGCCCGTACCTGGTAGCGCCCGTTGGGTCCATGGAATGCGATACCTTCGAGTAGGGGAATGAGCGCTGCCGTACTGGTGTCACCACCGGTGCTTTCAACGCTCTGCACCACCATAATCGCAGCAGCCATGCCGCCAGCAGTAAAGAGATCGGGGGGCGTGCCGTAGTCCTCCTGGTGGCGTTGCACCAGCCAGTCATTGATGGGGTTATCGGGCAGGGTGTAGTGATAGACACTCTGCCCGATAGAACCGACCGCGTTTTCATACCCCCCTTGCAATGTCGCGTTATCCGCCATACCCGTAGAAACAATCATAGTATCAAAAATACCCAGCTCCTGCACCTGGCGGAACAGTGGGACAAACCCCTCACCTGCCCAGTTCACAATCAAAACATCGGCGGCCGAGTCAATTACATTGGTGAGATAGGGCAGAAAATCATTGCTCTCTAAGGGAATGAAGATCGTTCCCACATCTTCGTCATTATCGTTGACCGTAAAGCGACCGCCTTCAGTCCGAATGGCATCGTAAAAACCGGCTGCAGCGCCCCGACCAAAGGTGTTATCCGGGGCAATCTGGACAAAGGTGCTGCCCATATCGCTAAGGGTTCGCGCAACCACGAGCGCATCCTGCGCCGAGGTCCGGCTGGTACGAAAGACGTTCTCGTGGAAGTATTCGCCTGTGAGCAGCGGCGAAGCGGCTGGTTCGATGATCAGAATACGATCATACTCAGCGGCAAGGTCAATCACCGGCACCGTGGCGCTGGAACTAACCGTGCCAATCAGGATCTCCGCGCCATCGTCTTCGATCAGACGTTGGGCATCTTTTGCGGCCTGTTCCGGGTCACTGCCATTATCGTACATCACGATTTCGATAGGCCGGTCAGCCACCATCATCGTGCCATTGGTAGCGTATTCCAGTCCCAGGCGAAAACCTCGCTCTTGCTGTGGTCCATAAATTCCCAGGGTTGCGCTGGTCTGGTCGGTGAGCAGCCCAATAACCAGCGGTTCACCAGCGGCAACCGGTGGTGGCGACGTCGGTGTGGTGCTCCCTGGTAGCGCAGTGACGGGATTCCCTGCGGGGGCTGGAGTGGGGTTGCTACTGCAAAAGGTGGTACTCAAACCAGCAAGCAATAAGAACATGACCAGCAACACGTTTCGGGGCATTGTTTGTCCTCTCTTTCGTTCGGCGTATGAGCGCTATGGATGCGCTCTTTCGCCAACGCCATACTTACCTAAACACACGGGGCAAATACACGGTAAACGTTGAACCTGCACCAACCGTACTTTCAACCGTAATATCCCCACCCAGCATGTGACAGAAGTGGCGCGTAATCGCCAAACCCAAGCCGGTACCGCCATAGACCCGTGTGGTGGAAGCATCGCCCTGCACAAACGCATCAAAAATCGTGGTGAGATGTTCGGAGTGGATGCCAATGCCCGTATCACGCACGCGAAAGACGATGTGATCGCCATCCAAAGCGGCAACTGCGGGCAAATCGACGGGATCAAGCGGCCGCGTATCGAATGGGAGCGTGTGTGCTGCATGGGTCTGCTCGAACACAGCGTAAACGGTGATGTCGATCTGGCCCTGATGAGTGAATTTTGCCGCGTTGCTCAAGAGATTGATCACGATTTGGCGGACTCGGGTTTGATCCGATTGCATGGTGCCCACTGCTGGTGCTATCTGCACCGTAAGGCAATTGCCATTTTGCTGTACCATAGGGTCAACCGTTGCTACCACATGCTGAATCAGTTCGGTTACGTCAAATGAACGAATCGAGAGATCGATCTTGCCTGCTTCGATCTTAGAAAGATCAAGGACATCACTAATAATGTTCAGGAGATGATGACCAGCATGGTTGATACGAACGAGATCGGCCGCCGTATGATGCAAGCCCAGTTCATCCACCTCTTCGGAGATCATCTCGCTATAGCCAATGATGGCATTGAGTGGGGTGCGCAATTCATGGCTCATATTAGCCAGAAAGGTACTCTTGGCGCGGTTTGCCTCTTCGGCCGCTTCTTTGGCCGTTTTGAGCGCAGCTTCGGCCTGGATCCGTTCAGTAATATCCATAGCCACGCCGGTGGTGCCAATAATGTTGTGCTGTTCATCACGAATAGGAGCATACCGAATCTCCAGACATGCCTGCTCCAACTGCACCACCGACGCAAACGTTTCACCGGCCAGGGCCCGCTCAATATCAAGACGCACCTCGGCTGGCACACGCGGATAGACCTGCTCGATGGGTTGTTTGAGCAGGTCATGGTTCTGGATACCCAGGATGTCCAGGCCTTTCCCTTCCAATAACATAACCGTCCCCTCCTTATCGAGGGCAAAGAGAATAATCGGTGCATGCGATACGACCAGTTGCAGACGTTCCTGCATGTGTTGGTAGAGCGTGCGCAGCTGGGCTGTCATCTGGTTAAACGCGGTTGCCAGGGTGCCTACTTCATCGCGGGTGACCACCGGTGCCGTGAGATGCAGATCACCAGCGGCTACTTTACTGGCAGTATCGGCAATGGCCATAATGGGCTGAGCAACCTGACGGGCCAGCAAATACACGCCTGCTACCAGGAGGATGGTCGAAATCAGGCCGATGATCGCAACGTTCCAGGCCAGTTCACGTGCTGGTTCAAACGCCTCTGCCTGATCCATTTCCACTTGCAACATGGCATTGCGGTAATCGAGCCAGCGGCTGACGCCAATCACCGGGGTGCCCGCTTCGTTCTCATAGAGCTGTGCAACATCATCGCCAGGGAGAGCATCACGAAGGGCAATCTGGACGGTTTTACCCAGGCCGGTATTGCGTAACAAAACGCGGTTGATGGTATCGAGATTCAAGTGAGCTACCAGGATCGCCTCAACTTTTGCTTCCGCGTCTGGTTTCAGTGGCGTTGCAATCGTAATCGTTGGCTTCCCGTTCGTAGGTGAACGGTAGACGCTCTGGACAAAAGTTCGTTCGCGGCCCTCGACAAAAAACGGTTCCAGTGCCTGATCCAGGTTGCGGTGCTCGTGTTCAGATGAGACCAGCACCTGACCAGTATCGGGATCAAGCAGCATGATCTCGGCAAAATCGGTTTTGTGGCGGGTCAATGTCGTCAGGTAGTCTTCAACGCTTGCCAGCTGGATTTGCACTGCGGCAGATTGCGGATCACGATCAAGTTTTGCACCAAGTCTTGGAGCTGCGGCGCATTGGCAAGAAACAACACTTCCTGCAATTGCTGGTTGACCCAGCGATTGAGCTCTGCTTCTTTCAGTTCAAGCACAACCTGCAATCGTTCAAAAGCCGCTTGTTTGAGGGTATCGCGTGCTTGCAGAAAAGCGACGGTGCCAACCAGACTAACCATTGCTACAGATAAGAGCAGAAAAGAGAGAACGAGCCGAGCCATCAGGCTCTTGTTCCAGAAATCGAAACCGGTCATTATACGCGGTCTTTCCATTGATGCGACCAATCCAGATGATACGGAAACAGACTTTCCCAGGTGTGACCGGCATATACTGGTAATTGCCACAACCACACAAAAAGATGTGCGGCAGGAAACTGACACCCTGGAACATCATGACTGGTTTTTGCGTCATACTTCATAGAACGAATCGGTTGCATGCATTCGTGTCGGATCGCATATGGTAGATTGCGATCACGACCGAACGACGTGATCGTCGCAATGCAGCGGATCACGTGCAACATTGACCTGCACGTAGTATACCAGAACAGAACAGATAGCGGTTTTCAGGATGATTTGAAAATGGGTACTGTTCTGCAGAATATGTGTATTCCTCGGGGCATAGCCCGGATTCCTGCTCAGATTCATGGCCATGAACCCTGGACAACTGTTGCCGATTGATGTATAATGCCAACATTTATTTGCCTGAAAGCGTTCGCGGTAATGCAGTCGTGTGACATACCATAGCCATACAAACGCTCAGCTTGAAAGGAGACCACTCATGCCAATTGATTGGACGATCATTGAAGGGCACTGGCACCAATTTGCCGGACAGGCCCGTCAATATTGGGGCCGCTTGACAGATAATGAGTGGGAAGAGATTGCGGGCGAAAAGGACCGGTTGATAGGCGTCTTACAACAGCATTACGGCTTGACGTATGCAGAAGCCGAATATTCGATTGAGCGTTTTGTGACCGATCATGGCGTTCTTCCGCAATGGTAAAACGTGTGTAATAATACTGTCTGGCACTCCTACAGCATCAGCGAAAGGGTGCTTTCAAAAAGCGTAAGGAACAGATTATCTTATGCATATCTATCTTACCGCCATCGACTCTGGCATGTCCATGCATGTTCTGATCATGTTGGTTGTTATAACCCTCTGGTTTGTGTTGACCATCATAACGTTGGCATATCTCCGTGTGCGAAGTATGCCAGATTTACGCCATATTCAATGGGCGCTCATTATTCTGCTGGTACCGCTGCTGGGATCACTGGCTTTCTGGTTAATTCGACCAGGTTTACCGGGAAAAGACGTGATTACGCCGGAGTACGAAGGCTATCTTGTGCTGATCGATCGCACAATACGTCATCCTCTGGCCTTTTCTGGCTATCATGAACGTTTTATGAGAGAAGCTGATTTATATCAATGATCAAGATTTTGCACCTTGCCGATTTGCATATTGGGGTTGAGAACTATGGCCGGATTGAACCGACCACGGGTTTGCATTCGCGTTTGATCGATTATCTGGAGCGATTGGATGAAGCCATCTCGTTGGGGTTGGCGCATGCGGTTGATCTGGTATTGATTGCTGGCGATATTTATAAAAGCCGCAACCCCAACCCGACCCATCAACGCGAGTTTGCACAGCGAATGAAGCAGTTACGTGATGCTGGTGTACCGGTGTTTATGATCACAGGAAACCACGACATTGCGCCAACGTTTGGTCGTGCGCATTCAATCGAAATCTTCGGCGCATTGCAAGTCGCTGGTATCACGATTGCCGACCGGCCCAGAATGCATCAGCTAGAGACCCGTGCTGGTCCATTGCAGATTATTGCGGTCCCATGGGTGACGCGCAACCATCTGCTCACACATGAAGATATGGCAAAGGCATCGTTTGGTGAGATCGATACGCTGTTGCGGCAGCGTATCGATGCGTTTATCGATCAGGAAGTAGCTGGTCTCTCATCCACAATACCAACGGTGCTGGCAATGCATGCAACGATTGACGGCGCTCAGTTGGGTGCCGAGCGTAGTATTACTCTGGGACAGGACCTTGTTTTTTCGCGAGGGAGTGTGGCTTGTGCGGGGATTGATTATGTTGCCTTGGGGCATATTCATCGGCATCAATCGCTGGGCGAACATCCCCCCATTGTGTATCCTGGCAGTATCGAGCGGATTGATTTTGGTGAAGAACATGAGGACAAAGGCTGTGTGCTGGTTGAACTGGAACGGGGAAACACCCGCTGGACTTTTCACCGGCTGAACGCCCGACCTATGGTGAGTATCAATGTTGATGTGCGCCAGAGTGGCGATCCTGCCGCACGGGTCGCACAGGCGATTGTCCGCCAGCAGCTCCAGCAAGCCATTGTCCGTGTCGATATCCATGCACTCGAAGTGCAGAAATTGCATCTATCGGTTGCCACTATTCGTGCCCAGTTAGAACAAGCAGGAGCATTTTGCATTGCTGCCATCGCTATCAATGTCGAGCGTGATAGCCGCAACCGTTTTCCTGGCATCGAGCCAGAACGGATCCGCGGTATGACGATGACAGATGCACTGGAACTGTATTTACAGCAGAAGCATGTCGATCCAGAACGTCGTGCAGCGCTGCTCGCAAGAGCAACCCGGCTGCTGGAAGAGCGATAACCCGACTAAGAGCCTGTTTGGAAATGACATGGTTTTCGCCAACCGTCGCACCAATAATCGAATAGATGCCAGATATACCACCGTTTCGCTGGAGGTCGTTTCGTGTTCATAATCCTTGCTCAAGCGCCGATTACGGCCCAACCAGGCCAGGGTGCGCTCGACCACCCAGCGCCGGGGCAGCACCACAAACCCACGCATGTCGTCTGTGCGCTTCACAATCGCCAATGTCCAGCGCCACGAGGCACAAACCAGGTCGACCAACGCGCCCGCATAGCCGCCATCGGCCCAGATCAGTTGCAGCCGGGTGACGCGCTCCGACCACCGTTGGAAGACCGTACACGCCCCATCCCGATCTTGTATGGCGGCACTATGCACCACGACCAGCAGCAGCAAGCCCAGCGTATCGACCACGATATGCCGCTTGCGACCCGTCACCTTTTTGCCCGCATCGTAGCCCCGCTCACCGCCCATTTCCGTCGTCTTCGCGCTCTGGCTGTCGATGATCGCAGCACTCGGTTCCGGGTCACGCTGCTCCACCTATTCCCGCACGCTTTCGCGCAGATACGTGTTGATCTGTTCCCAGGTTCCATCCTTGCGCCATTTGTCATAATAGGAGCGCACACTGTTCCAGTTGGGAAAATCGTGCGGCAGATAGCGCCACTGACAGCCCGTGCGAGTGACATAAAAGAGCGCATTCAACACTTCACGCAGGTCAAGGCGACGTTTGCGGCCCGGGCCTGTTTGTTCGGGCAGTGCCAGGTGAATGGCCTTCCATTCAGCATCAGTCAAGTCACTTGGATAGGGTTGGCGTCCCATACGATCCTCGCATGCACGTCACTCATCGATATACTGCGAGAGAGTATACAGGTTTTTGTCGGAATTTCCAAACAGGCTCTAACAACAGAACCAACATGTGTTCTGTTTTTTGTTCCCCAACTTCTTGACAAGACAATCGCCAACATGGTACACTACTTTTCCCAATCGTTTATGTCCTTCCTCAAGGATTGGGGAGATTGAGGTATTCCAGAAAGCATGTATCGGGTGCTTTTTGCACTGCAAAAAACGACAGGATATAGTAGACATAACGATAGTACCGTCGTGGCAAGTATGGGAGGAACGTAAACGGATGTGTGACCTGTAAAAGCCGGTAGAAAAACCTTCTATGAGACCACAATCTGGTCTCTTGTCTGATCCAGGTAAGTCCTTTGGGGCCCATACACCTGGATTATGTTTCTCTCGCAATGACTGGTACACAGCAGTCATTGCGTTGTCATCTTGATTGCAAGCAATAGTCGATCAATCATGCGTGTTGACATTCACCATAGTTGCAAGGAGAGAGTTGATGATCGAGCAGACGTTCACGGTGGCGAGTGACAGGCCGATGAGCGAATACCTGGACATTGAACGGGCTGGTATGAAGGCACCAGAGGTTATTGTGAAGCGTGATGGGCGGGTTGTACCATTTGACATTCACCGTATCGAGCGAGCGATGAGCCGCTGTTTGCGGGCATTCATCGCACACCACGTACTCCGATTGACCAAATGGCTCGCCACGTGGTGAACATTCTGGTCGCCAAGGCCAATGGCCTGCCGCCGACGGTTGAGGGCGTGCAAGATATTGTTGAGATGGTCTTGCAAGCGGCCGGCGAGTTTGAAGCAGCCAAAAGCTATATTTTGTATCGCGCCGAACATGCCCGTAAGCGTGAAGAACGACCCGTTCCCGAGCATGTACGCCAGTCCTTTGCTGAGTCAAGCCGCTATTTTCCCACCCCCATTCAAGTATTCCAATTTCTGGATAAGTATTCGCGCTTTAATTATGAACTGGGGCGGCGCGAAACCTGGCTTGAGACCGTCAACCGCACGGTTGATTATCTGTATGAACTGGCGGGATCACGTCTGCCCGCAGAGACATATGAACGCCTGCGTCAGGGTATTCTCCACATGCGTGCGATGCCTTCGATGCGCTTACTGGCGATGGCCGGGCCAGCCGCTCGCCGCAACAATGTCACCATTTACAATTGCAGTTACCAACCCGTAGAAAGCATCGAGTCATTTGTCGAAGCATTGATTATCTCCATGAGTGGTTGTGGGGTCGGCTACTCGGTCGAAAGTCAGTATGTCGATAATCTGCCCCGCATTCGTCGCCAGACCGGTGCCGAGACATCACTCTTTGTGGTCGATGATTCGGCTGAGGGTTGGGCCGAAGCGCTACGGATTGGTCTGGAGACCTGGTTTGACGGCGGTGATATTGAGTTTGATCTTTCGCTGCTGCGACCATCGGGTGCGCCACTGCAAACCAAAGGCGGACGGGCCTCTGGCCCAGAACCACTGCGGGCAATGCTCAACTTTGTGCGTTCACGCTTGCTCTCACGTCAGGGGCGCTTCCTGCGCCCTATCGATGCGCACGATATGATGTGTGCGGTGGGCAATGCCGCCGTGAGCGGGGGCGTCCGGCGCACCGCAATGATAGCTCTCTTTGATTACGATGATAGTGAAATGAGGACGTGTAAGAGCGGCGACTTTGAGCGTGATAATAGCCAGCGTTGGAACGCCAACAATTCGGCAGTCTGGCCCAAAGGTGGCCTCTCACAGATGGAATTTATCCAGCAGTTCTCCGAGATGGTCGAGTCCGGTCGTGGCGAACCGGGTATCTTCAACCGCGAAGCAACTATTGCTATGCGCCCAGAACGCAGAAAATCAGCGACCTTTGGTACGAATCCATGTGGCGAAATTGTGCTCCGCCCATGGCAATTCTGCAATTTGACCGCCGCAGTAGCCCGTGTTGACGATACCTTTGATACGCTACGAGATAAAGTAGAGATGGCAACAATCCTCGGCACCATTCAATCGATGGCGACGCATTTTCCTGGCCTACGCCCGCAGTGGCGCGAGAACTGCGAAGAAGAACGCCTGCTCGGCGTGGATATTACCGGCCAGATGGATAGCCCGATGGCACAGGATGCGCAGGTGAAAGAACAATTGCGCCATCTTGCGGTGGAGGTCAACCGTCGCACCGCAGTAGCGTTGGGGATCAACCAATCGGTCGCGGTTACCTGTGTCAAACCAAGTGGGAACTCATCCGAATTGCTGGGTTGCTCACCTGGCATTCATGCTCGCTGGGCCAGATATTACATTCGCAATGTGCGTCTGGCGGCCTCTTCGCCCTTGTTCCCGGTGTTGCGTGATGCCGGTGCGCCAATGCACCCGGAGAATGGTCAGACCCCCGAACATGCCACGACCTGGGTGATCCACTTTCCGGTGCGAGCACCAGAAGGGGCGATGACCCGCAATGATCGCTCGGCTCTGGATCAGTGTAACTTCTGGTTGCAGAACAAACGCTTCTGGACCGAGCACAACCCATCAGCAACGATTACCTATCGACCAGATGAGGTCATCGATGTGATGAAATGGGTTTGGGACCACCGCGATAACATTGGTGGACTGACGTTTTTACCGTCATTCGATGCCAGCTATGCCCAGATGCCCTATGTGGAGATTAGCAAAGAGGAGTATGAACGCCTGGCTGCTGAATTTCCCGTGATCGACTTCTCCAAAATTTATCGCTACGAAGACCGCGACCTGACCAATGCCGCCCAGGAACTGGCATGTTCCGCCGGTCTGTGCGAGGTCGATTTTTGAGACTATCAAGGCAGCCGTGATGCACTGCGGTCGGGCCAACCGCGCTCCATTACGCCTGGGGCTTCAGCCCCAGGCGATCCGGTCCTGCTTGTAGGGGCGCAGCACGCTGCGCCCCTCGTTATATCAAAATTGCACAAAAATGGAGAAATTATCCCCTATTGCCTCCGCGTCTCCGCGTCTCTGCGTTGAATCTTCCCGGGAATGCCAGGAGCGATCGGATCACCCGTGCCACAATCTCCGTGCCTCCGTGTCTCCGTGGTGAACCTGTGCTCCACCGCTTCATCGCTCCACCGCTTTCCCCATTCTCCACTCAACCTACCCTATATCGCCCCTTGTATTCTGCAATACCTGTGATATACATAAAGCAGGAAGATAAAGTGATCATACTTAAGTCAGTATGTTATTATCTATTGTTGTTCACCGAAAGGCGTTCTTCTTTCGGTACTCTTGATAAAATATATTCAGCCTTTTTGCTATTTTACCTATCGATATACCTCAAAAGAGATTGTTTTTCTGAACACAAACAGCAGAACATCATTTTTTACGTTATCTCAACCATCTATTCGCTCACAGCTCTATGATCATCTAGCGATAACTGACCAGGTACATGAGATTATTTGTTCTTTTTTATAGAATGGACAGTGACTGCGGACGATGATAGACGTGTGTGATTTCGGATGGATGGTACCTGGAAACGCTCGAATCGCAGGCCAGCAGGGGAAGTGATCGAGCAACGTATCAACACCGAATGGCAAAGGCCTTATAAAAGGAGGGAAACGAGATGATGCCTCACGAACAGAATGGGCACAATGGTCAGATGATGGCCGCACCAGGAACGACCTCTCATAACAGTGATGCGGAATATCTTCGACTGCAGCAGCGCGTAGCCTGGCTCGAACAAGAAAACACGGCATTGCAGCACCAGGTGCTACGTTATATGGGCGAACTGGAACATGTTGATCAAAGCCTTCAGGATCTCGAAGCCGACTATCAGCACCTGCGCCAGAGGCAACGACTGTTTGAGTCCTTAATCGAAAACAGCTCGGAATTTGTTGGCATGGTCTCATTGGACGGTCAACCCCTCTACTTGAATACACCGGGGAAAGAGCTTGTTGGTCTTGCCAGCAAGGCCACCTTCGAGCAAACCACCATCCTCGATTATGTCTTCCCCGAAGATTTGCCCCATTTTCAGCAGCATATTCTGCCCATTATGCAGGAGCAGGGTCATTGGGCGGGAGAGTTGCGTTTTCGCCATTTCCAGACCGAGACTCCTATCCCCGTGTATTATAGTGCGTTTGTCGTTAACGATACGGAAACCGGCCAACCCATTGGCCTTGGCACCGTAACACGCGACCTGACCGCTTTCAGACAGTCTGAAGCCGAGAAACAACAAAGCCAGGAGCGTCTGGAACTGGTACTTGAAGCGACTCAGGATGGCTTCTGGGACTGGTCCATACCCACAGGTGATGTTTACTACAACGACCGCTGGCAGACGATGCTCGGTTATGCGCCGGGTGAGTTATCGAGTCATGTAACGACATGGGAAGGATTAATGCATCCCCATGATCGTGCTCGCACGCTGACCTTGATAGCCAACCATCTTCATGCAGAAGATACATCGTTTACGGTTGAGTTCCGTTTGCAAACCAAAACAAGTGGGTGGAAATGGATCCTGGCACGCGGCAAAGTCGTGGAACGTAATGCCCAGGGACAGCCCCTGCGGATGGTGGGCACCCATACCGATATTGATGAACGCAAGCAGATGGAAGAAGATCTGCGACAGAGCAAAGACTTACTGCGTGTGATTATCGATACGATTCCCCAGGGCATTTTCTGGAAAGATCACAACCTTGTCTACCAGGGGTGTAACCAGACATTTGCCAGGGCTGCTGGTTTAGAACGACCAGAAGATATTGTGGGCAAAGATGATAATGCGCTTCCATGGAAGCCAGAAGAGTCCACGTTCTTCCGCCAGGTCGATATGGCGGTAATGACCAGCGATACCGCTCAGTATAACATTGTTGAACCACAACTCCAGGCCAATGGCAAACAGGCATGGCTCAACACCAACAAAATACCATTGCACGATGAGGCCGGCAATGTCATCGGTATTCTGGGATCATTTGATGATATCACCGAACGACGTGCGATGCAGGAAGAGTTGCGAACATTCAAAACGTTGGTCGATAATGCCCCCGATGGCATTGGTTTTTCCAGTCTAGACGGTCGTCTGGTCTATAGCAATCGAGCGTTGCAAACGATGCTTGGCTATGATGATGCAATGGTTGGCCTGGCTATTGCGGACTTACATACCGAAGAATCGCAGCAATTTCTCCCAGAAATTACCCGGCGCGTGAGCAGTGGAGAATCCTGGTCCGGTGTGCTTGATCAGCGCCAGTCTGATGGAACTGCTCTACCAGCGCATATATCAGTTTTTCCTATCACTAATAGCAACGGTACGATGATCAGTATAGGCGCGATTTTGCACGATCTGACGCAACAGCGACAGCAAGAAGCAGAGCGTGAAGGTTTGCAGCAGCAGGTCATAGATGCCCAGGGCGATGCTATCCGTGAACTGTCCACCCCATTGCTGCCACTGGCTGATGGCGTCCTGGCAATGCCACTTGTCGGCGCCATAGATACCCAACGCGCACAGCAAGTGACCGAAACATTGCTTGAAGGTGTCTCACACTACCGTACCAACACTGTTATTATAGACATTACCGGGGTAAAAGTTGTTGATACCCAGGTAGCCCAGGCACTGATGCAAACAGCGCAGGCGGTAAAGTTACTCGGTGCGCAGGTTATCCTCACGGGTATTCAGCCGCAAATTGCTCAGACCCTGGTGCAACTCGGGGTTGATCTGCAGGGATTGGTAACCCGCAGCACCTTACAAAGTGGTATCAGCTACGCGCTGCAAGCACAGAACGGGAATCGCTTCGCCCGTCGGTAGATCGTATCTATTTCGCATCTCTGTCTGTTTGAGATACACGCAACAGAAAACCCTCCGCAACTCGTGGTTGCGGAGGGTTCTTCCTTCCGGAGGTGCAGCGCCCCATGGCGGAGCGAACATCACAAGAACCTTTGCGTCTCTGCGTCTCTGCGTTGAATCTTCGCTTCAACGCTTTGCGCTCCAACGCTCCAACGCTGCTATGACCCATCTCCCTGACCACCGCCTACGCCAGCGCGAATACCTGCTGCAAATCAGCCGCGCCATCACCGCCCAGCTTGACCTCACCAGCGTGCTCAGCCTAGTGATCAACGTCGCGGTCGACTTGCTCGCTGGTACCGCCGGGCTGATAGCGCTCTATGACGAGCAGAACAACACCGAGTTGCAGATCCACGCATCGTCTGGCATACCCCACGAAGTCTGGCCTGCGCTCAAGCCGCTGTTGCAGATACCGCCCGGCTATGTCTCGCGCGATAATGTGGTGCAGGCATTACAAGACGTTATGGTCAATACCGGGCTATCGCTGCGTCAGGTCATTGCACTACCACTGACCTTTCGTGATAGCCGCGTCGGGATGATTTATGCCTTTCGGGCCGCGCTCAATGTCGATTTCTCCGCCGATGAAGCGCAGATCCTCCAGGCCTTTGCCGATCAGGCTGCGATTGCCGTTAGCAATGCGCGGCTGTATCAGGGCGTATTGCGCGAAAAGCAGCGACTCGATGCCATGATTGAACAGAGCGCCGATGGCGTGATGATCGTCGATCCACGCTGGCGGATCACCACCTTTAACAAAGCTATGGAACACCTCACCGGCTGGCCGCGCAGCGAAGCCATTGGGCGGCCCTGTGCCGAGGTGCTGGCCATTCGCAATAACCAGGGCGTCAATATCTGCCTGGTCGATTGCCCCTTGCAACGCCGGCCACATAGTTTGAATCCAGTCGCCGAGGGCTGGGTCACCACCCGTGATGGCCGCCAGATCTATGTGCAGAGCCGTTATGCACCGCAGACCAGTGCCGAAGGCGCCTTCCTGGGCGCCATTGCCAACGTGCGTGATATTACCCAGCAAAAGCATGAAGAGGAAATGCAGAACACCTTTGTGTCAATTATCTCGCACGAGCTCAAGACACCCGTGAGCATTATCAAAGGCTATGCCGGCACACTCCAGCGCGAAGACGCCAACTGGAGCCAGGAGACCTTGCGTGAGGGCCTGCGCGTCATTGAAGAAGAAGCAGACCGGCTGGCCCGCCAGATACAGGGCCTGCTCGATGTGTCACGCATCCAGGCCGGCGGTATTCGACTCGATATGACCGAGTGGGACCTGAGGCTGCTAGCACGCGAGGTAGTCGAAGCGTTTGCTGCCCAGACCGATGAGCGCTTTGAGTTTGAAATGCGCTTTCCCGATGATTTTCCGCCAGTCCATGCCGATTACGAATTCGTCCGCATGGTCCTGACCAACCTTGTCTCCAATGGCGTGAAATATAGCCCGGAGGGCGGCACCATACGCATTGGTGGCTGGGCAGACGATGAAATGGTCCTGGTTTCAGTGACTGATCAGGGCATTGGCATTCCACCCGAAGAGCAGGAGCGCATCTTCCAACGCTTCTACCGTATCGACAACCGGCTGCGACGCCAAACCCAGGGTGCTGGTCTGGGTCTCTACCTTGCCCGCGCCATTATCGAAGCGCATGGCGGGCATCTCATGGTCGAAAGTCAGCCAGGGCGTGGCTCACGCTTTACCTTCACCCTTCCAGTCGGCCATCGCCGAATATCGGTTGATATCACGACATGAGCCGATGAAACCGGATTGACGGAACGTGCATCATAGCATACAGTAAGAGAAGGATGCCGAAAAGCATGCGATGCGGCTAACGGTCGCAGGCCGGTGGTTTCACGCTTATAAAGAACAGATATCAGATCAAAAGAGACGCAAGATACAAAAGATTGTTGATCGATGAGAATGGAGAAAACAATGGCAATCAGACAGACAAAAGTCGCAATTATTGGTTCTGGTCCGGCTGGGCTCACGGCGGCCCTCTATACTGCCCGTGCAAACCTCGAACCGCTGGTTATTCGTGGTTTGCAGCCAGGGGGACTGATTACTACCACCAATGAAGTCGAAAACTACCCTGGCTTTGTCGAGTCCATTGGTGGCTTCGAGCTTGCCGATAATATGGCGCGGCAGGCCGAACGCTTTGGCACAAACTATCTCGATACCACTGTGCTGAGTGTCGATCTCTCACAGCGGCCCTTTGTGTTGCAGACCGACTCAGGCGACACCGTGGAGAGCGAAAGCCTGATTATCTCCACCGGCGCATCACCGCGCAAACTGGGCGTACCCGGTGAAGAGAAACTAGCCAATCTGGGGGTCTCCTATTGTGCTACCTGTGATGGTTTCTTCTTCCGCAACAAACGCGTTGTCGTCGTTGGTGGCGGCAATAGCGCCGTCGAAGAGGGGCTTTTCCTGACGCGCTATGTCTCCGAACTGGTGATTGTGCATCGCCGCGATACCCTGCGGGCAGATCCGGTATTGCAAGACCGCGCCTTTGAGAACGAGAAAGTGCGATTCATCTGGGACTCGACCGTCACCGAAATTCTCGGCGAGGAGCGCGTGACCGGCGTGCGCCTGATCAATCTGAAAACCCAGGAAGGAACCACCATGGAGGCCGATGGGGTCTTTCCATACATTGGTCATATCCCTAATACAGCCCTCTTCAACGGGCAGCTCCCTATGGATGAGCTAGGCTATCTCATTGCCGACAACCGCATGCGCACCACCGTCCCTGGTGTGTTTGTCGCCGGCGATGTGATGGACCACATCTACCGTCAGGCAATTACCGCCGCTGGACAGGGCTGTATGGCCGCCATGGAAGCCATCTGGTTCCTCGCCGAGCAAGAGCATCTGGCTCGACGCCAAGCGTTGAAGCGTTGAAGCGCAAAGCGTTGAAGTGGTGGAACGCAAAGCGGGGAGCGCAAGGTGTCAATTGTCAATTATCCATTATCAATTGTCAAAGTAGGTACGGCTTGCAACCGCACCTGGCCAGGACGGGGCGAACAGCACAATGACCCTTGCATCTCTGCGTCTCTGCGTTGAATCTTCGCGGGAATGCCAGGGGCGATCGGGTAGCAGCGACGCCCTTCTCCCCTTGTGGAAGAAGGGACGGGGATGAGGGGGTGCGGTCGGAACGACCGCGTTGGCGGCGCGGCTTGCAGCCGCGCCCGGGTGGGACCGTAGGCGCAGCTTGTAGCCGCGTAACCTCTCCACCACACGGGGCGGAAACACACCCGTGCCCTTCTGCCCCACCGCGGTGGGGAACGTCGTGCGGCTGCAAGCCGCACCTACGTCTGATCCGTGAAGGCATTTCGACATGGATGAACGCAATGCTGTACAGAGATCGCTCCACCGCTGGAGCACGGGCGAGACGCCCACATGCAGGCAAGATGCCACCGCTCCAACGCTTAGATCGCTTCAACGCTCCACCGACTCAAACGCCGTCACATGCCAGGCAAAGCCATCAAGCGTATCATCGCCACGGATACGCAGACGTGGCAGCTCATACAGCATGCTCTGGATTTCATGGCGGTCAGTGGTCACAGCATTGGTAAAGCCTGCTTCATGCACTATATCTACTACAGAGGAGTTATAAGCACCGATGGGATAACAAAAACTCTCTACTGGTATACCCAGCCGCTCACGCAGCATCGTCCGTGATCCCACAATCTCGTCGGCGGCGGCTTCGCTACTCAGCGTCGTCAGGTCCGGGTGCGAAATGGAGTGAGCGCCAATCTCCATACCAAGCTGCACCATAGCCTCAAGCTGCTCCCAGGAGACATAGTTCGGCTGACCCACAAAGTCCGTCACAATATAGAAAGTAGCAGGGAAACCATAGCGCTCTAAAATCGGCAGTGCCTGGCTATAGGCGTCCTCATAGCCATCATCAAAGGTGATCGCAATAGCCTGTTCTGGGCAAGTCTGCTCACCAAGCAAACACGCCGTCAACGTATCCATCCGAATAGGCGTGTAGCCCTGCTCCTGCAACCAACCCATCTGCGCATCAAACAACTCCGGCGTAATCGAGAGATAGTAGCCCAATTCATCCTCCACCGGATCAACGGTGCGGATATAGTGATACATCAGGATGGGCACATAGGGCAGATCGAAGGTCGCCTCACGCGCTCGCACGGGTTCCGGCGTCCATGTGGGAGTGACCGCCGGTGTTGGTGTGCTGGTCGGTGGCGCGGGCGTTGCCGTGTGGGTGGGCGGCGCCGGCGTTGCCGTGTGGGTGGGCGGCGCCGGCGGTTGCCGTATCAGTTGGCGGCAT
>JAAURD010000296.1 GCA_012034075.1 Chloroflexaceae bacterium
CGATTACCCCGTCATTTCTCAGGACCGGGAAACGCGCGAAGCCGCTGCCCAACTTGTACGGGCGGTTGCTCGTCTGGGCAGAAGCAAAAGAGTCCGGTTGTTATTGCTAACGCATGAAGTGACCGGTACAGCCACGAACCTTCGTGGCGAGGTGGCGGTCTTGCAGAACCTGACAACGATCACGATAGACCGTGGCAGCCACAAAACGACCATGCACGATGATGATACCGAACGGGTGTTGATCACCCGACAGGTACCCCAGCTAGCGGAGCGTGGCTTGCACCATCTGGTGCCGTGGTCTGTACCATGTACCAATACCAGCGATGATGCAGATTCTGGCGCTGGTACAGATGTCGATACATCTGGTACACCGCCAGGTATTCCTGATGGTGATGAGGAATACCTGGCGGTACAACTAAACGAGAAACGGATCGAGGCAATCAGGCGGTTACATGCCCTCGGTGCCACCAAGAACGAGATTGTTACCGCTATCGGTGGCAATCGAACAAAGACGTATAGCGTAGTAAAAAAAGTTTTAGACAGAGACGGAGACGATTATGGCTCGACGGGCTAAGGGGGAAGGGAGCGTCTCATACAACGCGTCTCGCAAGCGCTGGCAGGGGTCAATCCTGTTGTCAGACGGTCGGCGCAAGTACGTGTATGGCAAGACGAAGAGCGAGGCCAGCAAGAAGCTGGCAGAACTACGTGAAGAGTTGTCGAATGGTATCGATGTTGTTGGCAGCAACAGCCCACTGCCTGAATACATTGCCCACTGGCTAGGGGAGCAACAGCCAGGGTGGTCCCAATCTACCTATGCCGTGAATGAAAGGCTAGCACGGTTGCACATTACCCCGTGTATCACATTGGCACTGAAGGACATCACGGTAACAGTGCTTCAAAACTGGCAGCGGCAGCTGCGCACAGAGCGGGGGGAAAACGTTGCATTGCGAGCGTTGCAACTCTTGCGCCATGCGCTAACCGATGCGGTAAGCTGGCGTATGATTGAATACAATGCAGCCGCGCTTGTCACCACTCCCAGGGTGCAGCGGAGGGAAGGGGTTGCGCTCACCCCCGCTCAGGTACAGCAACTGCTGCAAACAGTAGCAAACCATCGGTTGCGGCAGTTGGTTTTGGTTACTGTTCGCCTGGGTCTCCGTCGTGGCGAAGTGCTGGCCCTCAGATGGGCAGACGTTGATCTGGAAAAGGAAACGCTGGTGGTACGAAAGGGCAAGACAGCCGCTGCAACGCGTGTTTTGCCGTTGAGCAAGGAACTGGTGAAGGGTTTCGGGGAGCACTGGCAACGCCAGATGGTTGAGCGGAAGAGTGAACGTTGGCAAGAGCAGGGGTTGGTCTTCACGACGGTGCGCGGAGGGAAAATACACCCCGTAAGCCTTCACCGAACATTCAAGGATATGCTAGAAATGGCCGGGTTGCCCGATATTCATTTTCACGATCTACGGCATACGGCACTTACGCACCTGGGCACATCGGGAGCAACCCCTGCTGTTGTTCAGGCCATCGCCGGGCACGCTACGCCATCGCTAGCATTGCGCGTATATACGCACGTGGGCCTGGAATATTTGAGAGAAACGGTAAATAGTGTGTCCGATAGTGTGGCAGGTGTTGAAGAGATTGCTTTGTAATGCGTTGGGGTATGGCTGCGCAGCAAGTATAGCATACTGGTAGATTATCCGGAGCATGTGGTATACTTATTTTCGATTACACAGGGTGCCCTGACTCATCATAAGAGTATGCTCATGAGAATCTTGCAGTGTCTGAAACGATCTTCTTTTGCTTGCCCGCTGCTGGTGGTCCTGGTGGCGCTGGTGTTGCCCTTGCTGGCTCAGCCAGCGGTGGTCCGGGCGCACGTGCCGGCACCAGCAACATGGCAGCCGCCCGCACAGGCCAATGACAACGACGATAACGACGAATCAGCTGATGGCGATGATGACACAGACCCGGCAGATACGCCAGATGGTGGGATGGCTTTTGGCAATGGCAGTGAATTTGCGTTTGTCGCCCCGCCCAGTATCAGCCTGGCAACCTACCAGTCAGTCTATTGCCAGCCACGCGGTGGAAGCGAGAGCGAAGCCTGCCGTTATGCTCCATATATGTATCAACTGCTGGTACAGGCAGGGATTGACCCGGCGATAGAACTGGCCTTTGCGGCCAAAGAGACCAGTTTTGGTACAGCCGGTGCGGGGCGCCCGCCACAGCACAATATTCACAATATCATGTGCAATGATTGGGATCATGGCTTGTGTGAAGGGCCACACCATTACCGTTTTTCGACCTATTCCAGCTATCTGCATGCTATTCGTGCCTGGATACACCTTCTCCTGAAGCGAAATATTTATGTTGATGCGGGTCATACGACGGTGCGTGATGTTATTCCGATTTATGCACCCTCGTATGAAAATGATACCGGCCTGTATATTGCCCAGGTAGAGACATGGGTGCGTGGCTGGCGTACATGGGATACGATTCACGACTTTCCGGCGTTTGATGATGTCTGGGATGCGATTGGCGATGTTGATCTCCCGTTCATTGATGATCCGCGATTGCCGGAAGATGATTTGGCAATGGATGATCTCGCGGTCGTTGTTACGCCCACGCCCCTGCCATTGGATGAGCCGACGACTCCGGAAGGCGCAACGCTGCAGGATGATCGTGAGTTTGGGTTTAACGCCAACCAAGATACGTGGGCGATTGTGCGCTGTGGCGTCAAAGGTCGTCATATGACCACGACGTCTACCAGCGATGTGAGCCGCAGTGCCAGTCGTGCGTCGTGGCACAAGCGCTTGCCCAACCCGGGGTGTATGAAGTGCTGGCCTATATTCCAGATTGCGATAATGAGACGACGACTCAATCGGCACGCTATAAAATTACGCACGATGATGGGGTGAATACCGTTACTATTGATCAACAAGCCAATGCCGGGCAGTGGGTCAGCCTGGGCCGCTATTTCTTTGGTGCACGTTTTGATCCTACAGTGGAAATCACCGATCAGACCGATGAAGACAACCGCACGATTCGGGTTGATGCGCTGGCCTGGCTACCCGAACAAGATACAACACCGCCGGTGGTTTCAATTCAGGGTATCACCCGGCTCGAGAATGGCTATCGCATTGCCTGGTCGGGCGAGGATGACCAGAGCGGGATTGCGCGGTATGATCTGGAAGTACGCCGGCTGCCATCACCCACCTGGCGGCCTTGGCTCAGTGCGACCACCCGTACCGAAGCGGTGATTGCCGCTGCTGACAGCGATATTCTGGCTTTTCGCATCCGTGCGCGGGATCGTTCGGGCAATGAGAGCGTGTGGTCGGCGATGGTTGATACGAGCATAGCGATTGCAGAAAATCCCCCCGCTGTGGTGGACCCAGCACAACCACCCGCAGCGGTAGCGGCCAATGATCAATGGACCGACGGCGTGATCACCAACGGGGGCAACCTGCGCCTGGAACCCTACCTTGTTGCCGAAACCGTGATTGCCCAGGTCTGCCCAGGTGATCGGGTGACGGTGCTGGAACGACAGGTGCTCGATAATCATACCTGGTTGCGTGTGCGGGTGAATAGAACGGTTGCCGATTGTGTGGCAGACCATGTTGCCACCGCGACCGAGGGATGGCTGAGTCATACCCTGGTTGGGCAACCATAATCTTTATGCTGATAGTGATCGCACTGTGGATACATCTCCTTTTCAAACCCAGATGGCATGAGGAAAGCTATCTGGATCGGAGTACTGCATGAAGCATGTAATGGTCATATGGATGGTATTTTTGATTGCTGTTGGATTGATCTTAGGGGCCTGCGGTGCTCCACCTGCCAGCCCTGATAGTGCAGCAAATCCGACGATTGCGGATGATAACGATGACGTATCGGCGACCGACGTTGCTCCGCCCGATGCAACCGAAGGGGCAGCTGCTCCAACGCCTGATCCAGCAGCAGAGAGCACGACCACACCTACAATCAGGTCTCGCGCTACTGCTACCGTTACCGCGACCGTGGTGCGCAGCGAAGACGTCGATGGTTGGCAGGGCATCATCCTTGCCCCTGCTGACGATGGTGATGAACGGCGGTTTGCCCGGAACGATGGCGACCAATATTTGCTGGTGACTGATGACGCTGCGGTTGAACAGGATATGAATATCTGGCAGGGAACCGATATTGCAGTACGCATCTGGGGTGAAGTGCGCAATGATGAAAAAGACATGGGCCAGATAACGGTTGAGCGTATTGTGATTGCTTCGGCATTTGATGAGCCGCCAACCGGTCCGACCAGTTTACCAACACTGGCGGTGCAAGGCAGCCAACCCACCGCCAGTCAGTCGAATCAGCTTGAGCCGCTGCCTTCGGCGCTGGCGGTGAGTGGCTGGAATGGTTTGCTGGTGCTACCGGAATCAGCCCAGTATGAACATCTGTTTGAGCGTGATGACGGTCGTTACTATCAGGTGGTGGGCCAAACCCCTCAGATCACTGAGCGCATTGCCCAGTGGCAGGCTTCCGGAATATTTGTTCAGGTGTGGGGGCAATTGCGTACTGATGTACCGGGTTTCCCGATGATCGAGGTCAACCGTATTGAAGAAGGGGTCGCTACGGCTGATACACCAGCGGAGACGAGCGGCGACACGGTTGATGGCTGGGTTGGCACCATTTCTAAAAACCCGCTGGGTACGCAAGTGGAGACCTATTTTGAGCGTGATGATGGCAGCCGTTACAATGGTCTGATATCGGACGATACGATGGTGCAGCAACTGATTGAGGACTTGCGCTGGAGTGGGGCACAGGTACAGGTGTGGGGCCGCCTGCGACGTGATGTACCGATGGG
>JAAURD010000039.1 GCA_012034075.1 Chloroflexaceae bacterium
TGACATTGACGCTTTCTGATGCGGTATGAGACGCAAATGGCGTTCCCATCGGAGAGCTTATATCCTGATTTGTAGGGGCGCAGCGCGCTGCGCCCCTACAAATCAGGCGCTCCAAGTGCGATCTGTAGGAGCATCTGCGTGCTGCGCCCACCCGAATTTGGTATGAGCCATGTCTAAACCAAAAAACCTACCCTTGAGAGGGAGAGGGGAGGCGGAAAAGCGGTCGTGCCCGACCGCACCCCCTCATCCCCGCCCCTTCTCCCACATTCTTCCCTCATCCCCGGCCCTTCTCCCCACAAGGGGAGAAGGGAGATCGGAGCGCCCCACATTCTCCCCTCTCCCCACCTGGACCCAGGGCCGGAGGTGAGGGCCTGCAAGCACCCCTCTCCCCACCTGGACCCAGGGCCGGAGGTGAGGGCCTGCTGTCTCTATTAGAGCCGTACCCAGCGTACCTGGATGGAGCCATCGCGGTCGATGCGAGCGGCAAGCTGATTGCAAAGCTCAGCATCGGCGCCCAATCCGCGAAATAGCTCCAGGCGTTCGCGGTTGAGCATTGCAGTGCGGTCTGATGCGTTTGCATCAGTAATGTGTCGGCGAAAAGAGCGGAATTGATCGACGGGTACCGATCCCAGCGGTATCCCCGTGTGATCCTCGTAGAGCGCCACAATGCGCGCCGAACCAGGTTCAACCGTGATACCGCGTGCGGCTTCGGCAATCTCCTCGCGTTCCTCACGGCTAAAGCGCTCTGGCGCCAGCGTATCGGCCAGCACCGTATCGATCACCACCCGTGCGGCATCCGGTCGGCCCAGCTGGCGGGCTGCCTGTTGCATGCGTTGCAAGCGTTCGGGCTGGTGGAGCAGCTGGTTGATCTTAAAGGCAAAGGTCTCGGCATCATTGCACCGAATGGCAGCGCCATGTTCCAGCAGATGATCGCTATTGCGTTCTTCCTGGCCGGGCGTCGGTGTGCTAATGACGATGGGCGTACGGCAGCCATACATTCGGCCGTGGTCAGCCCGCCCGGTTTGCCCACAAACAGCGTGGCACAGCGCACCAGGTTGACCATATCGCGCGTAAAACCGAGCACACGAAAGCGTTCCCGCTGCTCAAACGTCAGTGCTTCTACTTCGCGCCGTAGCTTGCGATTGCGCCCACAGATCACCACAATCTGTAGAGCTGCCTCCAGGTGCAGCGCCTGAGCGACCAGATCACGTGTCGGGCCACCACCAATAGCGCCAGCCGAAATCAGCAGCAGCGGCCGGTCCGGGTCAATCTCATACCCCGCCAGCACCGCAGCACGGTTGACGGGTTGCGCAAATGTTGGATCAATCGGAATGCCCGAAACAGTAATGCGCTCTGGATCGAACCCCAGTGCTATCATCTGGACACGAGTCTCTTCTAAGGCGACAAAAAAGCGGGTAAACATTTTGGGCAACCACAACCCCTGAAAATCGTAGTCCGTCGTTACCACCGATAGAGTTGTATGCAGGTCACCCTGGGCCAGCAACTGCGCTACCACCTGAGCCGGCAAAAAGTGGGTACAGATAGTGATATCAGGATCGAACTCTTTGAGATAGCTCACCAGTTGTTGCGCGTTCATCATCGTCCACGCACGACGGACGATTTCTTCGTTGGAGAAGGGGACGTCGTCGCGGTCATAATTCCAGCCGACAAAATGGGGCGTATGTTTGACCAGATACATGTAGAGATCATTCGCCAGAGTACGGAACATATCATTGGTCATTTCAAGCGCATCGATATTGGCATAGGTAATACCTTCACGCTGTGCCAGTTCCTGTTCCAGGGCATTGGCGGCGACCAGATGCCCGGATCCTACTTTTGCCGACAATACCAACACCCGTTTGCTCATCAAAAGCCTCCTGTCTCTCTGGTCAGGGCGGGCAACGCATTGGCCCGCGCGATAATGGCATAGAGCGCCCCGGATGGTCGCAACCGACGCTCACCGGTGCGCTCATCAAACGCATAGAGACCAAAACGCAAATGCCAACCGTGGGCCCATTCAAAGTTATCCAGCAGCGACCAGATAAAGACACCGCGTACATCAATCCCCCGTTGCAAAGCCCGATGCACCGCTGAGAGATGACGCAACAGAAAACGCGGTCGCTGATCATCATCGTCATCGGGAAGGCCGGTTTCGGTGATATAGATGGGCAGGCCGGTCTGTTGATAGATGCGTTCCAGTGCCTGGTACAGGCCAGCCGGGTAGATCTCACCGTAGGTCTTGCCATCGGCGCCCATGTCGCTCTGTTCGACATCGGTCGGTGTAAATTCATGGCCCAGGATCCATGTTGGTGATCGCGAAAAGAAGCGCACGTGTGAGCGAGTATAGTAGTTGAGACCAAAAAAGTCAGTCGCATCGCGCAGTCCTGGCACCGTGCGCTGCCCCAGACCAAACACCGGCGACAGCCGACCGGTGGTCAGCGCGTTCAGGATGGCCTGATTATTGGTGTAGTCAAATAACCGTGCTGTCAGGATATCCTGTGGCAGTAGCGTGGCTGGCTCATAGATATGCAGGTTATGCACCAGCCCGACTTGATGCTGGGACCCGGCGCGATGGATCACGGTAGCAGCTGCGGCATGCCCACGGAGCATATTGCCGGCTACCAGCAGCGCCAGGCGTGGTTGGCGTCGGCCCGGCGGCCACCAGCCGGCGGCATAACTCAAGCCGGCATAGATCGAAGGCTCGTTGATGGTACACCAGAGCTGGCAGCAGTCACCCAGCGCGGCTATCACCTGTTCGGTATAGCGAGCAAAACGCTGAGGGGTTGCGGGGTGCAACCACCCCCCCTGGGCTTCGAGCCAGAGCGGGTTGGTAAAATGGTGCAGGGTGAGCATGGGCGTTATGCCCCGCTGGTGCATGTGCTCCAATATGGCACGGTAGCGTGCCAGGGCCACCGCATCAAATTGTCCTTCCACCGGCTCAATCCGACTCCACTCCAACGACATACGGTGGGCATTTTGCCCCAGTGCCGCTGCACGGTCCAGGTCGCCTGCAACATCACGCCACCAGCCACATGCATCGCCGCTGCTATCGCCCTGGTACACTCGGCCCTGCTGTTCCCAGGCCCACCACTGGTTATTCGTATTTTGCCCTTCCACTTGATGTGCTGATGTTGCAGTGCCCCAGAGAAAACCATCTGGGAACGTGCGTTGTTGCTGTTCTGGTCTCATACTCCTTACCTACGTTTCAGGACTTTCGCTTGATAGACGTCCCTGAGAGAGCCGTAGATGACCGAACGCGGCTTGTACCGCAGTCACGCCACAGAGCGCTGATCGTCGGAGGATCCAGCCTGCGATGCCGTTTTGCGCCATCCCGCAGCGCACCACAATCACCTCTTTGGGGTGATGCATGGACTCTCTGGCGGCCCCGATGAAGCACCAATAAAACGGATACCACGGATAAGATAATCCGCGAAAGTCTTGGTAGAGCGACAGTACTAATAATAGAGGTCGTACTCACGTCATAGAATTCAGATAAGGCAGGTCACCGATCTTGAACAGCAGAATGATATGCTGAATGCGCTCATATTCCGCAAGTCCCTGCTGCTCAGTGGGGGTTATGGTGCCGTTCTCACGGCGTTGCAACACGGCGTCGAGCCACGCCCGCATTTCGGCGTCTGGGCCAAACGTGGCGATTTGCTCGGGTGTTGGTTCGTCAAGCAGAAAGTCGTTAAAAAATCGATATATGTAGACACCCATGGCAGGTTCTTGCGCAACGAGTGAGAGGAGGTGTCCTACCCGTTGGCGCATTTGATCCATCAGCTGCACTAATTCATCGGTCATGTAAGTCATAATAGTCAGTACAGGCTTTCACCAAGATGCGTATGTCCAGTATGTTTATTGTACCACAACCGCAGAAACAATGACAAGGCGTTTGCTGTACCAGGAAGTATAGCACACTCTGCGGTTCTGGGTTTAGGGCATCTGCTGTCCTTTCTGATCGCGTTTTGCTGCTTGACGTTCGGCCTGCACTACGCTACACTAAGAGCACCTGAAACAAGCAGTCTGGTGTGCCCAGTGGTCTGCCAGCATACAGGACGGTAACAAACGAGCAAATTGATACTATGGAAGAAGTTGCCCGCTTCTTATCGGAGCATCCACCATTTAGTCTGCTGACATCGGAACAGGTGCAGCGTCTGGCAAATGCCATTCAGATCGAATTTTTTGCTGCCGGTCAGGATATCCTTATCCGCGATGGCACGCCGGCTGAATATCTCTATATTATCCGTCGGGGCAGCGTCGATCTGATTACCGACGAAAACCAGGAAATTCAGATCCACGATACCCTGACTGAAGGCGAGTCATTTGCGCATCCATCACTCATTCGCGGAAAATCACCGATTCTGACTGTGCGGGCACGCGAAGACGTGCTGGCCTATCTGTTACCGGCGAGCCGTTTTCATCAGTCCCGTCGTGAAATACCTATCTTCGCTCGCTTCTATGCCACCTCAGCGATTGAGCGGATGAGCAATGCCCCTGCATGCCCGCCATGACAAGGCCGCGCCTGAACTCTTTCAATTGCGCATGCGCGACCTTGTGCGGCGTGAGGTCGTGACAATTGAGCCGGGATTCACAGTACGTCAGGCGGCCCAGATGATGCGTGATAAAAATGTCTCTTGCCTGATCGTAACTTCAACGCCACCCGGTATTATCACCGACCGCGACCTGCGCAACCGCGTGCTGGCCGATGGCTTGAGCGATATTACGCCCGTATCACGGGTGATGAGCGAACCGGCCCTGGCCCTGCCCACCGATAGCCTGGTCTTTGAAGGCTTGATGACCATGCTCGAACGGGGCATTCATCATATGCCAGTGAGCCAGAATGGTCGCATTGTCGGGGTCGTAACCCATACCGATATTCTGCGTCAGCAAAGCCACAGCCCGCTGCTGCTGACCCGTCAGTTGCGCCGTGCCCACACCATCGAAGAATTGCGCCACTATAGCAACCAGGTGCGTGCCACCGCCGGTGCCTTGCTCGAATCCGGTGCCCGTGTGCGCGATATTGGTCGGATGATCGCGGTGGCCCACGATGCCCTGGTGCGCCGCTTGCTGTCTGATGCCGAGACCGAATACGGCCCCCCACCCTGCCCCTATGCCTGGCTGGTGCTGGGCAGCGAAGGGCGTTATGAACAAACGTTGCGCACCGATCAAGATAACTGCCTGATTTATGCCAATGAGGCGCCACCCGATGCTGATGCCTATTTTGCCATCCTGGCTGAACGGGTCGTTGATCAACTCGAGGCCTGTGGCTTTCCGCGTTGTCCGGGTGAGGTGATTGCCACCAACTCGCTCTCGCGCCAGCCATTGCATGTCTGGCAGCGGCGCTTTGACCAGTGGATCACCACACCAGATGAATATGCCCTGCTGCGCACGACCATTTTCTTTGATTATCGTCAGGTCTATGGTGAGTTGGAAGTTGAGCCAGTCCTTCGACCGGTGATTGAACGGGCCAGGGAAAATCGCGTCTTTCTGGGCCGCCTTGCCCGCAGCGCCCTGCGTTCACAGGCGCCCTGGGTTCATGCGCAACTTCATCTTTGATCGGGGTGCCGCCGAACGCGGCACCCTCGATCTCAAACACCGTGGCGCCGCCCTGATTGTTGATCTGGCCCGCGTCTTTGCGCTTGAATCAGGTTGTTCAGATACCAATACGCTCTCGCGCTTGCAATTTGCCGGCGACCATAGTAGCCTCGCCCGCGTCAGTGCGGAGGAGCTTGCCGCCGCGTTTGAGCTGATCAACTTGCTGCGTTTACGCCATCAGCATCAGCAGATTGGCATCGGTGAACAACCCAACAACATGGTCAACATCATACAGCTTAGTTCACTTGAACGGCGTGAACTCAAAGAGGCACTCATGGCAGTGAGTCAGACTCAGCGTGGGGTTGAACTGATGTTCCAGACCGAACTGTTTGCCTAGCCCATATGATATCGAAAGGAACCTGCTATGGATCTCGGATTAACCGATAAACGAGCGTTTGTTGCTGGCGCCAGCCGTGGCCTTGGTCGCGCTACTGCGTATGAACTGGCTCGTGAAGGGGCAAAGGTGGCAATATGCGCACGTAATACAACCGAACTCGATGCCGTTGCAACGAGCATCAGCCAGCAGACCGATCAAGAGGTCTTTGCTGTGACGGCCGATGTAACCCAGGCTGATCAAGTCCATTATGCGGTTGCGGCGACGGTTGAGCGGTGGCAGGGCATCGATATTCTGGTGACCAATGCCGGTGGCCCACCGGCCGGCCAATTTGAAGACATCGACGATCAGCAGTGGGCGCAAGCTTGGCAGCTGAGCTTTCTCAGCACCGTGCGTCTTATTCGCGCTGTGCTCCCCTATATGCGTACCGCGCAGTGGGGCCGCATTATTACCATTACCAGTGTTTCGGTAAAACAACCGGTTGATGATCTCTTGCTCTCCAATGCGGTGCGGCCCGGCGTGGTCGGGTTAGTCCGTTCCCTGGCCAACCAGCTCGCCGCCGAAGGCATTACCGTCAACAACGTTGCGCCTGGCTATACCATGACCGAACGGCTGGAGCAGATTGTGCAGAATCGTGCAGCGAGCCTGGGCATAGCTCCAGAAGAGGTGCAGCAGCGGCTTGCCGCAACAACCCCGATGCAACGCGTCGGCCAACCCGAGGAGTTGGCTGCAACCATTGCGTTTCTGGCCTCTACGCGAGCATCGTATATTACCGGCCAGACTATTCTGGTCGATGGTGGGAGTTATCGTGGTTTGATGTAATTCACCGGCGCTTGTATGGGTACTATCTGTACCGGAACAGGGGCGTTGCTGTCCTCCGGTCACGGCCTGTCTTTTGCCGCTGACGCCTTTTCAGACTAGACAGATTGCCGTACTTTGCGTACAATGCGCCATGGTGAAATACAGCCAGAGGATGAGTGAGCATTCTTATTATGTACTATCGTAAGGAGCCAACATGATCGAATTGGATACTGAGTTAATTTACACCCCGATCCCCAAGCCGATTGCACGCTTGCGGGACCTGGCGTACAACATCTGGTGGAGCTGGCACCCGGAGGCGCAGGAATTGTTCCGTCAGATCGATCCGGAGCTTTGGGAACAGGTGTATCACAACCCTGTCAAATTTCTGCGTGAGGTCCGCCAACGCAGTCTTGCTGCGGTGGTGAGCAACGAGGCCTATATGCAGCACTTTAATGCCGTGTTGCAAAACCTGGATAGCTATATGCAATCGCAGGATACCTGGTTCAATCGCAACTATCCCGATCTCAAAGATGCAACCATTGCCTACTTCAGCGCCGAATTTGGCATCCATGAATCATTGCCGATCTATTCTGGTGGTCTGGGTATTCTCTCCGGTGACCATGTCAAAGAGTCAAGTGATATGGCGCTTCCCTTTATCGGTGTCGGGTTCATCTACCCACAGGGGTACTTCCGACAGCGGCTGGACCACAGTGGCTGGCAGTTTGCCGAATACCATAAGCTCAACTTTGCCGATGCACCGGCCGTGCCCGCGTTGACCGAAGATGGGCACGAAGTCGTGGTTGAGGTGGAACTACCCGGCCGCATGATTTATGCCAAAGTCTATCGCATTCAGGTAGGCCGCACAACGTTGCTCCTGATGGATACCGATATTCATCCGAACAACCCACAGGACCGTGAGCTCTCTGCACGCCTCTATGGTGGCGATCAAGAAATGCGCATTGCCCAGGAAATTGTGCTGGGTATTGGTGGCGTGCGTGCATTGCGCCAGCTGGGCATCAACCCGCGTGTCTGGCATATGAACGAAGGGCACTCGGCCTTCCTGGTACTGGAGCTGATGCGTGAAAAGATTTCTGCTGGGATGTCCTTTGACCAGGCTACGCAGGAAATTCAGCGCCATACCATTTTCACCACCCATACACCCGTGCCGGCCGGCAACGATGCCTTCCCCTACCAGATGATCGAAAAGTTCTTCTGGCGTTACTGGCCGCAACTTGGTCTCAACCACGATGATTTTATGAACCTGGCGCGTCAGGACCAGAGCTGGGGCCCGACCTTTGCCATGACCGTCCTTGGTCTCAAAATGGCGAACTACCGCAATGGTGTAAGTAAACTGCATGGGCATGTGGCCCGTGGCATGTGGCAATGGCTCTTCCCCGGTAAAAGCCAGGATGATGTGCCGATTACGTCGATCACCAATGGTGTGCATACCGCTTCGTGGTTGGCCCCCGAAATGCGTGCGGTGTTTGATGCCTATATCGGCCAGAACTGGGAAGACAACATCGATGATCCGCAACAGTGGCAGAAGGTGTATGAGATTCCCGATGATGTGTTGTGGGAAGTCCGCGTGAAGCTGCGCAAGCAACTGGTAGATTTTGCCCGTGAACGCACCCGCCAGCGCTTCCATCGGATGGGCCAGGAACCGCCAATCTGGCCGCTGCTCAATGAAGATACGTTGACGATTGGCTTTGCCCGTCGCTTTGCAACCTACAAACGGGCAACCCTGATGTTCAAAGATATTGAACGCCTCAAAGCCATCATCAACCGCCACGACCGCCCCGTTCAAATCGTTTTTGCGGGTAAGGCTCATCCGGCTGACACCCCCGGTAAGCACTTTATTCAAGATATCTATCAACTTTCCTTCCAACCGGGTCTGGCTGGCCGCATTGTCTTTATTGAAGAGTACGATATTGCGGTTGGGCGCGAATTGACCCGTGGTGTCGACGTGTGGCTCAATAACCCACGCCGACCGCACGAAGCCAGTGGCACCAGCGGTCAGAAGGCAGCACTGAACGGTGCGCCCAATGCCAGTATCCTTGATGGCTGGTGGCCGGAAGCCTACGATGGCAGCAACGGCTGGAAGATTGGCGAAGAGCGCGAATATAGCAACCACGATGAGCAAGATTGGCAAGATGCTCAGTCGTTCTACCATGTGCTTGAGCATGAAATCGCTGCCTCCTTCTACGAAGAACGCAACGAAAAGGGTGTGCCGCGACGCTGGATGCAGATTTGCAAGAACTCGATTGCAACCACTGCCCATCTGTTCTCTATGCGCCGCATGCTCGCGGATTATATGCGCTATCTCTACGTCCCCGCCGCCCGCAGCGAATAGCAGTTGGCGCTCAACCTCGTCCCCTCTCCCAACGTGGGAGAGGGGTACCGGCTTTGTATCGGCGTTGGATCGCAGGCATCCTGCATAAAGCGCTTCTGAGATTCACCACAAAGAACACGAAGAACACAAAGGTTTCACAAAGGACGCTCGTCGCCTGAGAGCCAGTGATGTAGGCGCGGCTTGCAGCCGCGCACATGCTGCACGCCGCCGACGCCAGGCAAGTGGTTCAACCATCTGGATAGGGCTCCGATGCGGGTTAACTCCCCTCTCCCCCCTTGGGAGAGGGGCCGCGGGTGAGGGCCGACTGCATCATCACATCAGCGAGCATAGGATAGACCAGCGCCGTATTCTGATCTGGCTGGGCCGGGTCAATGCAATCATGGCCGAGATGATGGCTTGCCGCAATGGTAAGCGTCTGTACCGCTTTGCCATGACCTTGCCAGCGCTCAACCAGTTGATGGATCATCTGCCGGTTCACCACAATGTCATGCTCATTGGTAACCACCACTATCGATTGCGCCGCTGGGGCCTGACGTTGCGCTGCTCTCATCACACCAGCCCCCAGACGCATCAGCTCACCAATGCTCCGGCTGGATCGGCTGACGTCATTCTGGTCTGGTTCTACCAGATGAGCCTCGCGCATCGACTGAATATTGGGCAATCGCACAAAGATGTTCATCAATAGCATCTCCAGCAACGGGTGCAGCTGACCCACCCCAGCGCCGGGGCAATCAGCACTGCGCAATCAACATCAGCGCGAAACTGCGCCGCCCAGCCTGCAATCGTCCCGCCCACGGAGATACCCGCAATGGTGACATGACGCCCCAGTCCACGCGCAATATCGACGCTCTCACTGGCATACACCGCTGGGCTGTTTTGCCGCTGGCGTCACCTTTGCCCGTGCCGAAGGCATTCTCCCTGCCCCAGAGGCCAACCACGCCGTCAAAGCCGCTATCGCCTCGTCTTTCGGTGGATAGAGCACCACGTTCGTGCACTACCGTGCTCATATTTCGGTGGATAGAGCACCACGCTCGTGCGCCGCAGCCTCGCACCTCCCCGCACACTCCTCATCTTTCGGTGGATTACAGGCCACGCTCGTGCGCTACCGTTCTCATCGTGGGCTGCCACGTGCGGCTGAAAGCCGCACCTACGTCTGATCCGTACGGCCATTATGCGGCATACGCGGAAGAAGCACATTATAGCCCTGTTCAAAAAGGAATGGCGCAAGATCGCGATACTGATGCGGGCAGTTGGTCATTCCATGAATAAGCACAACCACATGCTCGGTCGTATCTCCATGGCTCAGCAGCTGCGAACAACAGAGCGGGTTAATCGTGGCATCATCCTGCGCTTGCAGCTGCGCAAACCGTGCCAGAGCCTCCGCATAGGTCGTCGTTGGTCTGGGCGGTATCTCCAGGCCAGCGGTCGAAACCGGCCACAATGCCCGCGCCCCTACCCCCAATACCAGCACCAGACCACTACCAATACCCAGTTTCATCGCCAGATGATTGTTCTCTGGCTTCTCCGTACCATCTTGTTGATCCCACCGCATCACATATACTCCTTTTAACCGCCTGTCACTGCTTCACCTGATTTGCTACAAGTATACTAGATACTGCCTTGCGCTTTGCATTTTGCGCTTTACGCTTTACGTTTTATAATAAGGCGCAAGGTGTTTCGATCCAGGATGTTGCTCGAAACCGGATAGTGGCCCGAAACAAAAACCAGGGACCTGAAATCCAGGTCCGTTCAGAAAGGAAAACACATCGATGGATACGGTGAAGTATGTCTTGTCCGAAGCGCAGATGCCGACCGCATGGTATAACTTGCAGGCCGATCTGCCCGAACCGCTGCCGCCGGTGCTCCACCCCGGCACCACGCAGCCGATTACCCCGGATGACTTAAAGTTGCTCTTCCCGATGGCGCTGATTATGCAAGAGGTGAGCCGTGAACGCTCTATCGAGATACCCGAAGAGGTGCAAGCGGTCTATCGGCAGTGGCGCCCAACGCCGCTGTACCGCGCCCGACGGCTCGAAAAAGTGCTCGATACGCCCGCTCGCATCTACTACAAATATGAAGGGGTTAGCCCATCGGGCAGCCACAAACCCAATACCGCAGTACCACAGGCGTTTTACAACGCGCGTGAAGGCGTCAAACGGCTCACCACCGAAACCGGCGCCGACAGTGGGGCTCGGCCCTCTCGTTTGCCGGCCACGTCTTTGGTCTGGAAATCCTGGTGTATATGGTGCGTGTCAGTTATGAGCAAAAGCCCTATCGCCATGCCCTGATGGAAGCCTACGGCGCCCGAGTCGTGCCCAGCCCCAGCACCGAGACCCAGGCCGGGCGGGCCATCCTGGAGCAGCACCCCAAGAGCACCGGCAGCCTTGGCATTGCCATTAGCGAAGCGGTTGAGGTCGCACTCGGTGATCCAGAATCTCACTATGCCCTGGGTAGCGTGCTCAATCATGTAATGCTGCACCAGACCGTGGTCGGTCTGGAGGCTATGGAGCAACTGGCGATGGCCGATGATTACCCCGATGTGATCGTTGGCTGCACCGGCGGCGGCAGCAACTTTGCCGGTATCGCCTTTCCATTTCTCGGCGAAAAACTGCGTGGTGGGCGCGACGTTCAGATCGTCGCGGTTGAACCAGCCGCCTGCCCTTCCTTGACACGGGGTATCTTTGCCTATGACTTTGGTGATACTGCCCACATGACCCCCCTCGTCAAGATGCATACGCTGGGTAGTACGTTCGTTCCCGAAGGCATCCACGCCGGCGGGCTCCGCTACCATGGCATGTCGCCTATGGTCAGCCATACCGCCAAACTGGGCTTGATTGAGCCGCGAGCCGAAGCGCAACTGGGCTGTTTTGCCGCTGGCGTCACCTTTGCCCGTGCCGAAGGCATTCTCCCTGCCCCAGAGGCCAACCACGCCGTCAAAGCTGCTATCGATGAAGCCATCAAGTGTCGTGAAGCCGGCCAGAGCAAAGCCATCCTGTTTAATCTCTGCGGCCACGGCCACTTTGATATGCAGGCATACCTCGACTACCACGCCGGCAAATTGCACGATACCGAGTATAGCGCCGAAGAGGTCGCAATGGCCCTTGCCGGTCTGCCCGTCGTCCAGGGATAAGCCGTTTCCCTCATCCCCGCCCCTTCTCCCACAAGGGGAGAAGGGAGATCGCGTGCATGGAGACTCCCCTCTCCCTACTTGGACCCAGGGCCGGGGGTGAGGGCCTGTAAGCATCCCTCTCTCCACTTAGACCCAGGGCCGGGGGAGAGGCCTGCCGGCGCAAAAGACGCACAAGTCATTATCCATTAACTCCCTGGTGCATCCCCGCATTGCACTGTGTTATGAGCCAACCAGCACAACCAGCACACCACTCGATGCAACCTGCACCTGCTGCTCACGCGGAGCTATGATCGCCGCACCGCACCCACCAATCAGCGGCACCAGCAGGCCGATCTGCTGGCGCACGGCACCCACCGCCGCTTGCAACTCCGCGCTCGCACCCACCGCATCAACGCCACTCACAAACAGCAGTGCCCCCGCCGGCCGCAAGCCATCCAGCGCATGCATCGCCTGCTCTGCTGCCTGAGCCGCCGCCGTAGGCAACTCCTCGCCGGCCACCGCAGCGGCCTGCCCCGCCACCAACGGCGTTCGCCGCATCAAACCATGCCCGCGCCAGACCATCCGTCCGCATGTCATTCGTTGACAAACACCAGCGAACCAGTCGCCGCGCCCAGCCGGGCTACCCGCTCATCTTACCCTCGGCCATCGCCCGTTCTAGCAAATGCGCAATCGCCGCGCTACTGGCAAAAGCAAGCCACGCAGATGACGGCGTCGTCTGCTCCAAAACAGTCGTCATGTCCAGACCCGGCAGCGTGCTGCTGCGCAAAGCCAGCAGCGCCACGCCCTTGCGCAGCGGGCCAGTCATCGTCAGCACGCCCGCGCTACTACCGCCAATCAGCGGCACCGCCGTCGTCACCGAACGGATACCACGCGCAACCTCGGCTGGTTGATGATACGTATCGCTCAGCAGGGCAACAAACAGGTTCGGCGGGGTCTGAAACGCTGCGAGCGCATGCATCGCCACATAGCGCCCGGCCTCATACCCATGATCATTATCGCTCACGACCGCACTGGCCAGAATGGTCATCGTCTCTCGCTCCTTTTCCTATGATACAATGCTGCAACCGCTCTGCCACTATGATACCATAGACAGGCTGCGTGTGAACGATAGCACCACAGAGACACGAATCTCGCACATAATCGGTGTATGTCTGTTCCCGATTCAGAGCCACATCACCTATGATATACTCTAACTCGAATAGCGCCCGTGTTTATCTCGTATAGAGAGGATATGATGGACGACAAAGCACAACGCCAATTGGTGCAACCCGCACCAGCACAACCCGCACTTTACCCCGGCCAGCGCCCCGCCTGGCTGCCAGAGATGATCGAAATACCCGCCGGCCCCTTCCTCATGGGCAGCAGCGACATGGCAGGTAACAACGAAAAACCGCAGCACCAGTTGGAACTACCGACCTATTCCATCAGCAAAACCCCGATCACCAACGCCCAGTTCCGCCCCTTTGTGGAGGGCGACGGCTATACCAACCGGGACTACTGGACCGAGCACGGTTGGCAGTGGCGTCAGCAGGAAGAGCGCGTTCAGCCGCACCACTGGAAACACGGTAAGTGGAATGGTGCGGACTACCCGGTGGTGGGCGTGAGCTGGTTTGAAGCGGTGGCCTACTGTCGCTGGCTCAGCGCCCAGACCGGCCGCGAATACCGCTTGCCCACCGAGGCCGAGTGGGAGAAGGCCGCCCGTGGATCCAATGGGTACATCTGGCCCTGGGGCAACGAGTGGGGAAACAACACTTATGGCATCATTGCTCGTATCTGGTTCAAACGTAGCCGACAGCCGGAACGCTGCAATAGCGAAGAGGACGGTCAAGGTAGGACCACTCCGGTTGGTAGTTACCCCAACGGCGCCAGCCCCTATGGTCTGCTTGATATGGCCGGCAATGTGAACGAGTGGTGTGCTACCCATTGGCGTAAAGACTACCCCTACCAGATCAGCGATGAGTGGAGCACGGAGTATCTGGAGCAACGCGGCCTGAAGGACAAGACGGTAGTTCGTGGTGGTTGTTATTGGCAGGAACTAGAATACGTCCGCGGGGCGAGCCGTAACTTCTTCAGCGCGTCCTACGATTCCTGGAACGACAGCATTGGTGTGCGTGTCGCCAGTTCTGCCCCTTTGTGATACGGTATGCTGCGTTCTGAGTGCTGTATGCGCTACTGGACCGTCTAAAGCCCTTCACGGCCTTTCTCCCCTTTGTGGGGAAAGGCTGTCGCAGCGCGGCATCTGGAACGGTCGCCCCAGGCCGAAATGCGGCACTCTCCTACCGCGTTGAACCCACGCACGGCACGCTTCCCGCTCCCCGCTTTCCCGTTTTCCCGCTTTCCCCAAAAAACCATGTAACCTTTCCTGATCTCCCTGCATCCAACAAGCAAATAAAGAAAGTAAAACCTTATGAAATGGGTGAAAGGGTCAGATTAGGATGATTGGCATTGAAATTGGGCTGGGTATCGCAATCGGGTTGGCGTTGGGGCTCCTGGGTGGTGGCGGCTCTATTTTGACCGTGCCCATCCTGGTCTATATCGTTGGGCAAGATGCCAGCGCCGCCGTGGCTTCATCGCTGGCGATTGTCGGCGCTAATGCCCTGTTTGGAGTATCGATGCACTGGAAGGCCGGCCATGTACGCTTGCAGCAGGCGCTGCTCTTTGGTTTGGCGGGGATGGCCGGGGCCTATGTCGCGGCTGGTTTCACCCAGTATGTCAGCGATCAGCTATTGATGACTATATTTGCGCTATTGATGCTGGTGGTTGCCGTGCTCATGCTCCGTCCGCTCAAAGTCAATGAGGCGACCGACACCCCGCCACGTTCCCATCTGTGGAAGTTGCTGCTTACCGGCGGCGGTGTTGGCCTGGTCACTGGCTTTCTCGGTGTTGGCGGTGGCTTCTTGATTGTCCCCGCCCTGGTCCTGGTTATGGGCATGTCAATGGTCGATGCCGTCGGTTCATCCCTGCTCATTATTGTGATGAACGCGATTGCTGGTCTGTTCGGCCATTTGCAGCACGGCGCCCTCGATTGGGCCGTCGTCGCAATCTTCACCGTATCCGGCCTGGTCGGTGTCGCCCTCGGCACCTATCTCAGCCAGCGTTGGTCGGCCCAACGCTTGCGCACGATTTTTGCGGTGATGGTCTTGATGCTTGCCGTAACCTTACTGGCGGTGAATGTACCGCAGTTAATTGGATAAACGCAGATTGAATGAATGATCGTATAAACGTATCTGGAAATACAGGAGGATTACAATGACAAGTATAGATTTTTCGATTGAAGTGGATGTGCCAGCTCAGACGAATGTAGATTTTTATAACAGTCTGTTGCAAAACCAACCAGTGCATGTGCTTGATGTACGCAATCCAGATGCATTTCAGCGTGGCACCATCGAAGGTAAGAGCAATCTCACGGTGCAGAACCTGCCCTACTATGATTTTGTCGAGGATGCCGACGCCGCTGTGGCGCAAGTCTCATCCGACCGTGATATTGTGGTGGTTTGCGCCAAAGCCCAGTCTTCCCAGTTTGTGGCGGGCATTTTGCAAGAGCGTGGCTACCGCGTAAGCTATCTTGAAGGCGGTATGCCTAGCTGGGGCAACTTCTATGATGTGCGGCCCCTACTGGAAGCGCCCTTCGGCCAGATTATCCAGGTAGCGCGGCCAGCCCGTGGTGATGTGAGCTTTGTGCTGGTCAGCGATGGACAGGCCGCCGTGATCGACCCGTTGCGCCATCTTGCGTATTACCGTGATGCGGTGGCGCAGGCCAATGCTAACATCACGCTGATTCTCGACACGCATGCGCATGCCGACCATATCAGCGGCGGGCCGGCCCTAGCCGCAGAGACGGATGCGCCCTACTATCTGCACCCTTACGATGCCATTCATCCGATGGATATGCTGCCGGCCCAGATGCCCTACCAGGCACTCACCGATGGTCAGCGCTTCCAGTTGGGCCAATTGACGATTGAGACCATCTGGTTCCCCGGCCATACCCTGGGTCAGGTCAACTTTCTGGTCACCGCCCCGGATCAATCTACCTATCTCTTCACCGGCGATGGCCTCTTTCTGGAATCATTTGGTCGCCCCGACCTCGGCGGCAAGGGCGAAACCTGGACGCCAGTGCTCTACCAGAGCCTGTTTCAGCGCTTACCTGCGATGATCAACGACCAGACCTGGATTTTACCATCGCACATTAGCCATCTTGATGAAGGCGACGGCGAAGGGCGCTTTTTCGCTCCCTACGGTCAGGTGCGCCGCAACAATGCCGCCATGCAGCACGGCACGCGCGAGGACTTTATAACGTTTGTGTTGAATAATCTGCCTGTCTTCCCGCCACAGTATATCGAAATCAAGCGGGTCAACCTGGGCCTGTTCATCCCCGATGAAGAAAAGGCCAGCGAACTGGAAATTGGCAAAACGTCTGTGCCTTAAGTCAGTAATTGATATGTCGTTGAAGAGAGTCTTGAGAAGTAGCAATAGTGACGAAAGGAAACGTACAAACCATGGCAACAACATTTGATCATACCCTGGATGTGAAGGGCGCCAAGTGCCCCATGCCGCTGGTCAAGAGCCGCAAAGCGATGAATGACCTGGCTATCGGTGAAGTCTTGCGCGTGGTCGCAACCGACCGTGGCTCCGTAGCCGATTTTCAGGGCTGGGCCAAAACCGCCCGCAATGTGGAACTGCTTGAGCAGGAGACCGTACAGGAAAACGGCCAGGACACCTATGTTCATTATCTGCGCCGCACCTCGTAAGAGCACGTTGAATGCAACGGCGTCGGCTCAGGCCGGCACCGTTGCACTGATTACAACCAGAAACAAAGAAAGGATCGAATCATGACCATTGACGTATTGCAACCATCTGCTACAGCACTGCCCGCCAACATGTCCGCCGCCGACCTGCTTGAACGGATCAACCAGCTGGAGCAACGGGTGGCCCAGCTTGAGGCCGCACCAGCCCAGGATATTGAAAACAAACTGGCTATGGTCGTCTTCTCGGGTGATATGGACCGCGCCATTGCCGCGTTTATTATTGCCACCGGAGCCGCCTCGATGGGCCTTGAAGTTTCCATGTTTTTCACCTTCTGGGGCTTGAGTGTGGTGAAAAAAGAGCGTCAGTTGCGGCAAAAGCATCATGGAGCAGGGCTTTGCAGCGATGCTCCCCGCTGGCCCGGATCAGCTACCACTCTCGCAGATGAACTTCTTTGGCATTGGGGCCGCGCTCATGCGCAAACTGATGAACGATCACCAGGTCACCACGCTGAACGAGATGATCGAACTGGCCCGCGAGCTCGGCGTGCGTATGACTGTCTGCGATATGTCGCGTGAGCTGATGGGCATTCGTGATAACGAACTGATCGACGGTCTGGAATTTGGCGGCGTGGCATCGTTTATGGGCGATGCTGCAACATCTAAAGCCAGCCTCTTTCTGTAAATGAGGAATGCTAAGCATGTCAAAACCCTATTCATTCCCGGTCTATCAGGTGAACGACGATGTGTTGCTGGCGGGTCAGCCACAACCACACGAATGGGCAGTGCTTGCCAAACAGGGCTGGAAGGTCGTGCTCAATATTCGCAGCGACCCCGAACGTGCAGCACAACAGGCCGAAATGGCCCGCGCTGCCGGCTTAGCCTATGTCTATCTGCCCGTACCAGCGTATGAGCTAGAGACTGAGCATCTGGCCCAGATTGCCGCCGTCATTGAACAGCATAGAAATGGGCTGGTCTTGCAATGTCGCACCGCATCACGCGTTGGCTTGCTCTGGATGCTCTACCGTATGGAGTACCAGGGCTGGAGCGCTGAGGCAGCCCAGACCGAACTCAACCAGGCCGGCTATGAGCCTGACACGATGGAGGGGTTGGTCTTCTGCGTCGAAGACTATGCCGAACGGGCCGGTACTATCAGTATGTCCTGATGTTTGCGGTCTCTTGTGTTCTCCTATGCATGGTAGGGACGCAGTGTGCTGTGTCTCGACCGCAGCTCCTCAGACCCGACCCTTCTCGTATTCATCTCTGTATGATAGCAGATGAGGGGCAGCAGCAGATTCATACCAATTTGCCTTTTGGTGTGTCATTCTGAGCGGAACAGCGTGGAGCGAAGAATCTCGCATTCGTACGACGAGATTCTTCGCTGCGCTCAGCGTGACACTATGGTATGGCAAAACGCCTTTTGGTATCACCACAAAGGACACAAAGAGAACAGAAAGGACGGACCCATTGTCTCTGTACCTCTGTGCCTCTGTGGTGCCTATTTTGTCCTTTACACCCGCATTTGAGTGCTCAAACCCGAACCGTAGTGTCTGCAACCTACAGGACATGTAGGTGGAAGCAGGGACGGGAATGCGGGGTCTGGGCTACCAGGCGATGGGTTTACCGTCGCGGAAGAAGCCACCGGAGGGGCCATCTTCGGGCAGCAGTGCAGCCCAGACAATGCCGGCGGCGCCATCAGCGACGGGACGACCGCCTGGCCCACCCATGTCGGTGGCGACCCAACCAGGGCAGACTGCATTGACCAGAATGCCAGTGCCCTGGAGCTCGGCGGCGAGCATGCGGGTCAGGGCATTCAGGGCCGTTTTCGAGATAGCGTAGGCTGGGGTGCCAGCACCCATCTCAGTGATTGAGCCGGCGCCGCTGGAGACATTGACAATGCGCCCATAATGGTTGCGCCGCATAAAGGGCAGGAGTGCCTGCGTCAGGCGCCATGGGCCGTAGAGATTGGTCTCCATGGCCTGTTGCACGATGGCGATGTCGGCGGAGACGGCACGTTGCCAGGTATCATAGTGAATTGCGGCATTGTTGATGAGTATATCAACGCGGCCATACCGTCGTTCGATGTCGGCTCGGAGGTGCTCAATGCTCTCAGTACTGGCAACATCCAGCTGATGCGAGTGTAAGATCCATCCTTCGTGGGCCAGTTGCTGTGCGGCTGCTTCGCCCTTGGCCGCATCACGGCTACCCAGGATAACGATCATGCCCTGACGAGCAAGTTGACGACAAATTTCCAAACCAATGCCACGATTGGCGCCAGTCACAACCGCAACTCGCTGTTCGGTGTGGGTCATGGCGGCTTCACTTTTATCCATTCTGCCATATCGATACATCATAATGCAGCATTCAATCTCCTATCGTGTTATATCGTTTCTTGTTGTGCCTGGGCTATCAGCCTTTGTTGCACTCTGGTGCGCTGCTGTTCTTCGCCAAGCGCTGCCATGGCAATACCCGACAACAGAACGATGAACCCCAGCAATTGCAGTGGGAGATCATACCCATAGATCGTTGTCGCAGTAAAACGCTCATCAAAGAGAAACCAGGCGAGGATAGCAGAACCGATTGGTTCGCCCAGAATAGCAATCGTAACAAACGTAGCGGAAAGATAGCCCAGCGACCAGTTGAGGGCGGTATGACCAAGCAGTTGCGGGCCAAGTGCCAGGGCCAGCAAGGCGAGGACGGCCTGGGTCGTGTAGACGGCGGGCAGTTGGCCAGTGAGCAACACCAGTAGCACAAGGATACTGGCGGCGGTGGTATAGACGACCCAGATATACGGAAGGATCGACAGCTGACGACGCAATGCACGGCCAGCCAGAAAGTAGGCCGATGCGCCGAATGCGCCAAACAGTGCCAGGATATTGCCAAGTAACGGGTTGCTGTGGGGGCTACTGGTCGCGTCACTGAGAATAACCAGGAGACCGCCGGCAAAGGTGATTGCAATACCGGTGATGGTCAGGCTGGTGAGTCGTTCACGAAAGAGTATATAAGATGCAATACCAACCCAGATAGGGTTTGTTGTGACCAGAATGGTGCTACTCGCAACCGATGTATATTCGAGTGAGGTAATCCAGACAGCAATATGGGCTGCCAGAAATGCCCCGGATGCTAGGGCAAACAGCACATGGTTGCGTTTCATCTGGCGTATTTCGCGGCCGGCCCGCAGCAGCGCCAGCGGCGTGAGGATGAGCGCTGCCAGCACGAGTCGGCCGGCGGCAATGGTCAGCGAGGGCATCTGCCCAGTCTGGGCCAGACGGATCAGGATCGGCGCTGAGGAGACAATGCTCACACCGCCGAACAGAATAAGATAGGGCAATAACGTATGACGTTGCATCAAAACAACCTACTGTGCGGTTTGGGTCATCCGCCGTAAGCGCACGACCAATTCACTGAGCAAAATGGCGGTTGCGCCCCAGACTTTATAGCCATTGAGCGCAAAAAAAGGCACCATCACCGGTTGACCACCGAGTTGCCATTCTTCGGTGATCACACAATCGGGTTGCAACAGACGGCTTAATGGGGCTTCAAAGACTTCGGCAATCTCATGCGGATTGGGGCAGAGGATCGGCGGTGCGGGTAAAAACCCGACGACCGTGGTGAGCGAAAAATTGCTCACCGGAATGTAGATTGCACTGAGCTGGCCCCAGATAGTGATACCAGCAATATCGACTCCAAGTTCTTCGGCTGTTTCGCGCAAGGCGGTATTGATGGGATTACCGTCATCCGGATCGACGGCACCACCGGGCAGGGAGACCTCACCAGCGTGCTGCGGGAGCGATGTGTTACGCACGGTCAGCGGGAAGCACAGTTCATCGTGGCGGGGATACAAGAGCAAGAGCACTGCCGCCTCACGGGGGATAACGCCCGCTGGTGGCGCCATTTTACGGGTGAATTGGCCGCTGCGGTCGCGCGGCAGCAGCAGATCATCACGATTGACGGGACGAGCGTCACCCAGTGCCTGCTGAATCTGCTCACGTTGATACTTCCATGTCATCACATCAAAACTCTTTTACTGCATATTAACCGATTGCCCAGGCTGATCATAGAGATCTGCAACCGGGTCAATGGGTGTTTCTACCCGTGGTAAGATGTATTCTTGCACTGGTTCAAAGCGGGCGGTCGTTGTGCGATACCCATAGGTCATAATCTCGATTGCATGGAGATGGATCTGAATCAGCTGAAACGAATTGGGTGATCGACCACCACGCAACCGGCTCGAGGTGCTGGTACCGCTCTGGCACACTATGGTGCCACGTCGAATATCGGGAAACAGGCCACGGGTGTTGCCGACATGCGGAACGTGAACATGACCGCAGAGCATCAGATCAACGCTACAGCGCTCGAACATACGCACAACGTTGCGGTCATTGGCAATGCGAATATCGCCATGGGCGCCGGGCGGTTCGATGACCTGATGGTGCATCACCGCAACCTTGCAGGTGCCGGGTGGCGCCTGTTGAAAGGTCTGTTCCATGGTTGCGAGCTGTTCAGCGCTCAAGTATCCCCCTGAGATAGTCAGGCCATGGGCGGTGCAGCCACCCACAACGAGCAGACCTGGCAGCCTAAAGGTAGGATTGAGGTTGTCGGAGATATAGCGACGGTAGAGCTTCAATGGTGCCATCAGGCGATCAAACATTTGAAAGAGTGGCACATCGTGATTGCCAGGAACGACCAGTTGCGGTTGGGGCAACGTCTTCAGGTAAGCCGTAATGGCATGCCATTGCTCCGGGAAATCAGCCCGTTGCACAAAATCACCCGATATGACGAGGAGATCGGGCTGTAAGGCATGCGCCTGTTGAGCAAGTTGCTCGGCGATATGGTGTTGAAAGTAGCGACTGGCATGCAAATCGGATATATGCATCAGCGTCGCCTGGACGCTAGCTGAGCGATTGCGCTCCTGGGTCATAACGGTGTGCTGTCTCCCGGCTTGCTCTTCAGCTTGTTTCACGAAACCTATTATAGCATATTCTTGTACATGCGAAGAGAACGACAATGCGGTTCGTAGGAACGAATGCATAATGATACATTATGTCATGTTGTTCTAAAACAGCAATACAGAAGATGTTATAATCAATACAAACAACATAACAACTGGTCTCTCTTGAGCGAGAGAGCAGCAGCGGTCAACCAGACAATGTATGATTCATCCAATCACACTATCATGATCAAAAACAACGTTCTACAGAGGGAGCGACAAGAGACATGACGACCGATTATGGGCATACAGCAGAATGCGAACCCAGTCACCAGCATGATCGATCCAACATGATGACAGCAAGCGATTCTGTTCATTCCACGATTGATGCGCTGCAGAACGAAATTGCGCAGCTACGTCAACACATTGCAACGCTGGAGACGACGATCAACGAACAGCAAACGACGATCACTACCCTGCAACAGGAGCGTGATTATCGGCAAAGCCTACTTGATAGTTTGCCGGTCTGTGTCGCCGTGCATGCTCCAGATAGCACGTTGCAGTATGCGAACCGCACGTTTTACCAGACATTTGGGCAGACCGCAGAAACGCATGAAGCTGATCAGCCGTGGGTACTCAAGAATGCCGACCTGGCATCGTCTCCTCTCTCCCAAGAAGTGAGAGGGGTCGGGGGTGAGGGCCTGCCGGTGAGGTGTGAATGGACGAGCATGAACGATGGCGTCGAACGTACCTATGACATGGTACAAACGGTATGGGATGCCCCACAGACAGCTGGTCTCATCTTGGTGCTGGGCATGGATAGAACGATGCAGCAGCAGACCGCGCAAGCCGTACAGCCCGCATCGACCCAGTTGGCTGAACGGATGCAGCAGCATGCACCGGCGCAGCAGCAGAGTCATCAGTCAGTACAGGCCAGTGAGGAGACGTTTCGCGGGTTCTTCGAGCAATCGCAGGATGGCCTGATTCTGATCGATGATCAAGGCACGATTATTGCGTGGAACCAGGGTAGCGAACGCATTTTGGGGATACCTCGCGCACAAGCCATTGGTCGCAAACGGTGGGATGTGTTGTTTGAAATGGTCCCCACCAAGCAGCGTACTCCGACACTGTATGAACATATTCGACAAAGCACACTGGCTTTGATTGCCAATCGCGGTGCATACAGGAAGCCTGGGCTGGTGAGCCCTGGCGCTCCCGACGACTGGTTTGAGCGACCGATTGAATCCCCGGATGGTCGTCACCGCATGATCGCTTCCCGTGTCTTTCCTATCGAGACCGTCAATGGTTTGTTGATAGGTGGTATCGTGCAGGATAGTACGGCATTGCATGAAACGGAACAGGCACTGCGCAACAACCAGCAATTGCTCCAAACCATTATTGATATGTTGCCCCAGGCGGTTTTTTGGAAAGATGCGCACCTGGTCTATCAAGGATGCAATCAGGCATTTGCCACGACTGCATCCCTCCCCGCGGCTGCGGACGTTGTGGGCAAAACTGATGATGATTTGCCCTGGACCAACGAAGAAGTCGCTCTCTTTCAACAGATTGAACGTCAGGTTATAGCCAACAACATCGCACAGTATCATCATATCGAAACGCTGCATACGGCCTCGCAGCAACAGCGCTGGATCGATATCAGCAACATGCCACTGCACACTATCGATGGTCAGGTGAAGGGCCTGCTGGGTGTGTTTGAAGATATTACTGAACGTAAAGCGGCCGAAGCGGCGCTCCGTGAAAGCCGGTCGCTGCTGCGCGGCGTGCTTGATCATGCACCGGTGTTGATCTTTGCCAAAGATCTCGATGGACGTTTCATCTTGACCAATTGCCAACTGGAGCGCCTGTTTCAGCGTTCACGAGAGGATATCCTGGGCAAAACCGACTTTGATCTGCTGCCATATGATATTGCATCGCAGAACTGGGCGAATGACTGCAAAGTTCAGGGACTGGGACAGCCGATTGAATATGAAGAACAGGCTATCGATACCAGTGGACACGTGCATACCTATCTGACGGTCAAATTCCCGCTCTACGATGGGCAGCAGCAAATCTGTGGGACCTGTAGCATTGCCACGGATATTAGCGAACGAAAACGCATGGAGTACGATGCCCAACAGGCGAAAGAGCAAATCGATGCAATGATGCAAAGCGTTGCCGATGGTATCAGTGTGCTGGATGAACAGGGCAATCTGGTCTATGCCAACATTGCCGAAGCCCGCGCGGCTGGCTATGAATCAGTAGATGCGCTTTTACGTGCTCAGAATCACTTCCACGAAAGCCCAGCCCAAATGTTCGATATGCGGACTGCTGATGGCGAGCCATTACCGAATGATGAATTACCGTATGTACAGGCACTCAAGGGATTGCAGCCCGAACCGCTCACGGTACGCCTGTGTCAGATACATACCGGTGAGGACCGCTGGGCCGTGATCAAGTCAACACCGCTGTTTGATCAGGAGGGCCGGGTACGTCTGGTGGTGAGCATTACCAATGATATCACGGCTGCCACACAACTCCAGCGTGATCTGGAACAATCGTTTGCGCTTCTCCAAGCAACGTTGGAGCTTACGGCAGATGGCATTCTGGTCTCCGATCATGAGGGCCAGGTGCTTCGCCATAATCAGAAACTCCTTGAGCTGTGGCATTTTGATGCAGAAACCTTCGATACGTTGACTGCCGATGAACGCCTGCAACATACCAGTCAGTTTGTCAGACATTTGCCACAGTATCGGCAACAAATTCAGACATTGCTGGATAACCCGACCATGGAAGGCTATGATTTGTTGGAACTCCACGATGGTCGTGTGTTTGAACGATATAGTGTTCCCTTTCGCATTGGCGATTCCATTCTTGGGCGTATCTGGAGTTTTCGCAATATTACCCAGCGTATCCAGACGGAAGAAACGCTGTTTGAGCGTGAAGCGCTCTTAAGGACGATTAGTGATAATCTGCCGGGCGGGATGATTTACCAGTATGTCGAAAATCCGATCATGGACAGCTCATGGTATCCCTATGTCAGTGCAGGTATTGAGCGGATCTCGGGGATTACGGCTCAACAGTTGTATGCCGATCCAACGCTGCTCAACCGGATGATCGTGCCACACGATGAACGTCGTCTGCAAGAGGCCATGACGACATCACGGCAGCTTCTGAGCCGACTCGACATCGAGATCAGTAAATATGGTCCCAATGGCGACCTGTGCTGGTCACATATGCATGCATCGCCACGCCGTCTGCCCGATGGTAGCACCGTCTGGGATGGTATTGAACTGGACATTACTGAGCGCAAACGGGCCGAAATCCAGCTACAACAACAAATTCGTGCCCAGACGGCATTGACTCGTTGTTCACAGACGTTACTGCATCAGGCACACAATACCAGAGAACAACAACAGGTGTTGACACGAGCGATCATTCACTTATTGGAAGGAGCACAGGTCAGTCGCGTAACGATATTTCGGAACGAGATCGACCCGGAACTGGGATTGTGTTCCACCATGATTGCCGAAGCGAAACAGCATGAGCATCCATCATTCATTGATCTGCCGGTTGCACAGCGCTTTCTCTGGTCATTGATGCCCGACTCGATTCGGCATGCGTTAGAGTCGGGTGAGACCTGCGGTGGCCCAATCGAGACCTTATTGGTTGATCAGCCAGAAACCATCGCCATGTTTCAAAACCTGGGGATCCAATCGCTGCAAATCTTCCCGATCCATTTTGGCCATCACTGGTGGGGCTATATTGGCTTTGATGACGGTGAACAACCGCGTATCTGGAATGAACATGAGATTCTGTTGCTTCAAACCGGAGCTGAGCTCATCGGTCAGACGATCCAGCGTTGGCATGCCGAAACTGCGCTGCGCATGAGTCAGAACCGCCTTCAGGCTATCTTTGAAAACGCGTTTGTCGGTATTGGCTTGTTCAATTTGGAAGGACAATGGATCCTGATCAATGATCGCTGGTTGAGTATGCTTGGTTATACCTGGGACGAACTGGTTCAATTAGATAACATAACGGTTACCCACCCGGACGATAGAAGCAGCACGCAACAGCTGGTTCAGACATTACTTTCTGGTGAGATCGAAGGCTATCAGCAAGAAAAACGCCTGATACGGAAAGACGGAACGATTATCTGGGTCAATCTGTCGGCTACGACCATTCGCAATGATCATGATGACCTGGAAGCCATTATTGGGGTGGCAATTGATATTACCGATCGGAAAGAGACCGAAGCCGCCCTGAATCGGGCGAAAGAAACGGCCGAGGCGGCTACCCGCGCCAAATCAGAATTTCTGGCGACCATGAGTCATGAGCTACGCACACCGATGAACGCTATTATTGGCATGACGACCCTCTTGCACGATACCGTATTGACCGATGAACAACAGGAATATCTGCATACTGTCCGTATTAGTAGTGAATCTCTCTTGACGCTGATCAATGATATTCTCGATTTCTCGAAAATTGAAGCGGGGAAACTTGATCTGGCCGATCAGCCCTTTTCTTTGCGCCAGTGTATTGAGGAATCGCTCGAATTGCTGGCGCCCCAGGCGACCGACAAACACCTCGACCTGGCGTATCTCATGTCCTATGACACACCGGAAATGGTTATGGGTGATAATGCCCGCGTGCGCCAGATTATGGTGAATCTGTTGAGCAATGCGGTTAAATTTACCGAAAAGGGCCATGTCATGGTTTTGATCGATAAGGGAGCATCATCAACCAATCAACTGTCAACAGAACACCACACATTGCATATTGCGGTTCAAGATACAGGTATTGGGATTTCACCCGAACAGCGACAGCGTCTCTTTCAATCGTTCAGCCAGGGCGACTCCTCAACAACCCGTAAATACGGGGGTACTGGGCTTGGTCTGGTCATTAGCCAGCGATTGGCCGAATTGATGCAAGGGAGCATTGAGATTGAAAGTGCCGTCGGTCAGGGGTCTACCTTTCATGTGTACCTACAGCTGAAAAAAGCGAGCAACATGCCTAATCCGGATACGGTTGCTTTTCTGCAAACCCGCCCGGCCGTGCTTCAGGACAAACATATCCTCGTCTATGAACCAAACCCGGCGAGCCACCAGGCACTGATTCACAGTCTCGCACGCTGGGGCGTTCTGGCCCATATGGTTGAAACAGAGCAGCATGCCCACCGCTGGCTGACTATGGGTCAACCCTGCGATCTGGCAATGATTGGCCTATCAGCAAATCAGAACAACAGCTTGCAGTTGGCTACACACCTGCGCAATGCATCAAATTGGGGTAAGCTCCCCATTATCATGTTGCACAATTCCCATGCGCTCAATATCTACCCTGCTGCGAACAACCCCGAAACCATCTGGCTGACTCGCCCGATTCGCCCGGCGTTGCTCTATGATGCATTTTTGAAACTGTTACAACCACAACCAGCTCCACTGCCCCCCTCCCTGGTCCACTCCAACGTTGCCCATGCAGCCCAGACACCCCGTCCCCTTCGTATCTTATTGGCTGAAGACAACATCATCAACCAGAAAGTAGCGTTGCGGCTGCTGGAAAAGTTGGGCTATCAGGCTGATATTGCCGCCAATGGACAAGAAGTCCTGGATGCTCTACGCCGGCAATCGTACCAGGTTATTCTCATGGATGTGCAAATGCCTGAGATGGATGGTTTGGAAGCTACACAGTATATTCGTCACCACTGGCCTGACGAGCAACAACCCTGGATTATTGCGCTGACTGCCCATGCGATGCAGGGCGACCGACAGTGGTGCCTTGATGCTGGTATGGATGATTATATTGGCAAGCCTGTTCATATGGAAGAACTGCTCACGGGACTCAAGCGGGTTCCAGACGAAACCTGACCATTGGGAGCGACACCCTCATCCCGCGTGGAAGTCACCCCGGCCCCGCTCTCCCAAGAAGGGTGGAGGGGAGTC
>JAAURD010000297.1 GCA_012034075.1 Chloroflexaceae bacterium
CCTACATGACTGCGCACTTGGGAGTCGGCTGGATTTGTAGGGCGCAGCGCGCTGCGCCCCTACAAATCAGGATATAAGCTCTCCGATGGGAACGCCATTTGCGTCTCATACCGCATCAGAAAGCGATCTGTCAAAAACCTACCCTTGAAAGGAGAGTAACCGGGGGTGAGGGCTTGCGACCGTAAGAGACGCAGGAGGGATTCTTCTGTCCCTTGTCCATACCTTCCGTGTCTCCGTGCCTCCGTGGTGATTGTGGCTCGCCCCCTTTGTGTTGCCTTTGTGTTCTCCGTCAGGTCGTCGCTCGCGTTCTGGTATAATAGCCCACTGAAAGGCAGTGGCTCCGTGGAGCGATGGGTGATAGTGTAGGACTGTATGAGCAAGCAAAAAGCATTTGGTCGACTCTTAACAGATGCCATCTATCAAATCAGAAGGAACAGTGGTCAATCCATCACCGAAATTCACACAAGACTTGGTGACGCGATTGGAAGGGACCCAAAAGACACCATTGCACACTGGCGCAAAGGGAACATTCCTAGACAGAGAGATGATGTAAAGCGTCTAGCTCATACATTGGCAGAGCTAGGTGGGTTTCTCCATGAACAAGAATTGCGGGATTTTCTCCAGTATGCTGAGTATCCCTATCCCGATAGTGAAACGCTGGTGCAGCAATGTTTGGATCAGTATGATACCTTCTGGGTCAAACGACCGCGTCATCCAAACGATGAGCAGATTGCTCTGTTGCAACAATCTTTGTCCCACAAAAGGGCAAACAGGGCCCGTGCCAGGATCACGCTTGAGATACCATTAGAAGTGTTTATGACGGGGACGTTTCTTCATGTCCTGGCATCGATCCTAAACCTGTCATCGACAGAAATAGAGATCGAAGACGAGATCGACGAGGACAGTGTGCAAATTATGGTGAACTTGCCAGCCGAAGCGGCAAAACGCCTGGAGGCATACTACCAGCGCGGCGATGCGGCACTGCAACAGTTGCCGCTGCTTTCGCTTGAGGTCGAGTATCCGCGTTCGGAAGAGGCACTGGCGCTGCTGGTAACCCAGGTGTTGCACCGCTGCAGCGATAGTATGCATCTGGAACGCCTGGGCTTGCACACGACCGGGACGCTGTTGACTGATCTCTGGGCGCTGATCAGCACCCTGTTGCAGCAGTATGATGACCCGCTGTTACCGCCAGCACAGCGCCCAGATACGGATGACCCGACCCAACGGTGGGCGTTGCGGATGCAGTTGGAAACGGCACTGGCGGCGCAACCCGATGTTGCCGATCAGCTGACGGCGGCGCTGCCAGCGGCGGTGTTGCAGGCGATTGATGCCGAACGCCCGGCGATTATGCTCGCGCAGCTTGCTCGTATGAGCAGTGCTGCCCTGGAGCAACCCGCGGATAGGCTGACGCCGGCGTTGCAGGCGGCGATCCAGCGCGGCGACCACCGCCAGCCGCCATCACCATCAGGGCGCTGGTTTCGGCTTGGGCGAGACTGGCTGACGGTCGATGGTGATGCGGTATGGCATGTGCGGCTGGCCCATGTGGCGCTCACCGCATTGCTGAGCCTCACCGAAACCGCACAGCAGGATTTGCTGGCACACCCTGAGACTCATGCATTGCGCCAGCAGCTGATGCAGCAGGCGGCGCAGTGGCGGGTGCCGCAGGCGCAGCAAGCAGCTTTGGTTGATGCCTTGCTGGCGGCAATGCCCTGGGTGGCTGAGGGCAACGCCATCGGCATGCACACGGCCACGCTCATTGCGATGCAGCCACGTATACTGCGCCAGCACGATGATCTGCAACTGCGGCGCTTTGGTCAGGGCATACGCGGGTTTGGCCTGAGTCTGCCGCTGCGACCCATGCCGACGGTTGCCGTGCTGGGGGAGTATGATACGCTGTTTGATGATACGCTGCACGAGATTGCCGGCGAGCCAGAGGTGTATGTATCACGACAGCCGCAGCAGGATGGCCCGGCGACCCTGGTCGTGGGCATTCAAGACCAGGCAGCGGACATGCGTTGGCAGGTGCAGCTGGTGGACCAGGGAACGGTCATTGGCGTCGCGTTGACGGATGCGCAGGGCCTTGCAAGGTTCACCGATGTGCCTGGCTGATGGGTGGCAGCAAACGCAGCTCACGCTCCTCTGCCGGGCGCTATCAGCCGAGCAACACAAACAGCAAGAGCAGCAGGGCTAACGCAATGGCATTGGCGGCTGGGGTCAAGAAGATAAGCCATTGCGTTGTACTGAGCCACAGAAAGTACCATGGTCCTGCCAGACTGACGAGCAACATGCCGCCAATCATTAGCGTAAAAGTGGGGAGATCAAACAGACTGGGGCTGGTTGCAGCCTGTGCAATTGCCGATTGGCCCTGGGCTTTGGCACTTGCATAACTGACAAAGGCCGCAACGAGCAAGAGACCCAGGCAGAGCGGGTAAAAGAGCCAGGGCAACCACTCAAACAGGCCAATCGTCCAGGCCGCAAGAAGCAGCGTCATGCCGGTCACCCCCGCCAGAGTATGCCCCACAAAGGCCCCGGTCCATTGGTTGCCAATGGCGGCACGGCGTACTGGCGCTGCAATATCATCGCGGCGGCGGGCACCGCGATGGCAGGTGCCAACAACCAGCGGCGTGAGCAGGCTCATAATAGTCCAGCACTGCAAAAAGCCGATGACGCTATCGCTGGGCGGTTGCGACGTTGGGATAGGCGCCAACCAGCGCAAAAACCCGGTGCCAAACAGCATAATCACGATAAACACCAGCCAGCCACGGATGCTGCGGCGTATCCCAGGGTCGAAGATCGATGCATGCCAGCGGTCGGCCAGACGCGAAAACCAGGTATCTGGATCAGGCTCGCCGCTGCCCTGGTAGAGCACCGGCAAACTCCAATCAGCGGCCGCCTCGCTCACCGCAACGTTGACGCGCCCGGCCGCCACCGCCGCCTCAATCGTTTTGCCCTGGCGCAACGCCGCATACAAGCCACTGACAAACGTGCTGGCCGCCTCCTGGCTCACCTCGCCCTGCATAGCAACGACCACCGGTATGCCCTGACGGAGAAGCGTCAGCGCAATGCCCTCGCTTGCCTCGCGCTGGTCGTGCGCTTGCGTAGGGGTTGTCGGTGCTGCGCCGGTATGAAGCGGGGGGAGAGCGCTACCGGCATGGCACGCCTGCAACACAATCACCTGAATGTTGGCCGATGCCAGCGAAAAGACCGAGAGCAGGTCCCACACATTGACACGGTGGACAAACCCATCATCGCCCTGTAAGAGCACATCATGGCGATAGCCGCGCCCCACCGATTGTTGATCGCCATGGCACAGCAAGTGGATAACCTGCGGGTTGTGCTGCAACAGACGCTGCTGCATCACCGCAAGGGTGTTCGCGCCGGCATACCAGCAGTCTGCGCCAAACAGCTGCTTGATCGCATCTCCCGTCAGAGCCAGATCAACCGGCGCGGCCCCTGCGGGTGAAGCGCCAAATGCCTGGATCGAAAGGGGACTGGAAAGCGTGGGCGGGGTATTGCGGCCAATTGCACGCACCTGCCGGATCAGCGTGATGCGCCCATCGCGGAGCAAAAACTCCGGCGCGCTGCTGGTTACGGGGAGCGCCAGCAGCTCCCATGGAACCGCCAGGGCCTCACGCGCATCCGGCTCTACTTCGAGCATAATATGCAGCCGGCGGTTGTGTTGGCGTGCGCGTTGCACCGCCTGGCCCAGTCGCTGCCTGATATCGTGGGGCAAGAGGGCTGCTACCTCGTTGCCCAGTTGCAGCAGTTTTTCCGGGTCCGGTAGTCGCTTGCCTTGCAACTCGGCCGGGCGTTGGTGCCAAGCCTCCACCTGCTGATGATAGTCCTGGCGCACATGTTGCAGCCGTGCAGCCGGTATGCGGAAGTCGTCTGCGCCTAAGGGGCCACCATGCATATAGACCATGCTTGGTTGTTGCAATGTGGTGCTATAATAGACATTCCCTGCCTCATCGGAACGGCTAATCGATAATCTCAGGCTCTCGATAGATGTTTTCATACCAGACATGCCCCACGCCGTTGTTCAATCAAGAGTAAAAAGTGCAGATGTTCAACCACAGCTTCCAGCAAGCCAATCGGCCAGCCATCGAGGTCTTGCAGCTCGGCCAGCAAATCTTGCCCATACCTGTCACCATCATCAAAGAGCATCGGTTCGCGTGCATGGACCCAGATATGCAGGGCCGCCAGCGCCAACCAGATCTCATCCAGCACAACCCCCTGTACTGGCGGTATGCCCTGCATGGCTTGCACGGCTGCCGACCAGCGAGGGGACTGGAGTGCTGCCACCGCAGTATCGAGCAATGCGAGCATGGCATTGCCGCCGGGGTTGGCCTGCTGTTGCACAAAGGCCGGGCGTTGCTGCTCCAACAACGTGACCCATCGTCCGGCATCACGCAGATCCGTCAAGACACAATACGCATGGATCAGAGGAGCATGGATCGCTCCTTGCTCATAGAGACGACGCAACCAGTGTTGCCCTGCCGTGTGTGTGCTGAGCCACAGGAGCAACGGATGCGCGATGGGACTATGTACCACCAGCCGGTGCATGGCGCTGCTGGCGGCGCGGTGCTGGCCGGGGTGCTGGCTCACCGTCAGCATCCACGTTGCCCCGGTTTCCAGTTGCTCAGTTGTGGCGCGAGCCAGCAGCGCAGGCAGGCCCGGTAGATGCAATAACGTGCGTTCATCGAACAGCACCGGATGCCAACGACACGCCAAACGAGCGGGACAATCCCGCCCGCAGCAAGCCCGAG
>JAAURD010000040.1 GCA_012034075.1 Chloroflexaceae bacterium
TACCCCAGCACGACTGGCCCAACGGTCATTCACTTCCATGATACGCTCCTTGCGGGTCGAACACGGCAATGCCGACGGTGATCGTATCAAACAGCGCTTGCAAACGTGCCTGGCTCGCTTGCACCGCCAGTTCAGCCTGTTTCTGGCTGGTCACATCCTGAAAGCTCCAGACCCGCCCGATAATGGTGTCGCCCAGACGATAGGGGGCACTATACCGTTCGATCACTCGACCATCGTGCAACGCAAGCATATCATAGGCTTCCTGTTCCTGATGCTCCTGCAATTCTATCAACCGTGCCAAAAATCCCGTGGGGTCTTTCACCTGGCTTGCGGTCTCCTGCATGTGACCCGCTCCTGAGTTACCGCTGGCCCAATCCGCATCAAGTTGCCAGATGCTCAGGAAGCGCTGGTTCTGGCGAATCAATGTACCATCATGAGCCACTACAATCATACCACTCGGTGTTGATTCGAGGACCGACTCAAGCAAAGAGAGCGATGCTTCCAGTTCCTGCTCGATCTCTTTGCGTGCGGTGATATCGCGCGATACGGTGACCATCTCGACGACCTGACCGCTTTCGGCATCGGTGGTGATCGTCTGTCCCGTCGTTTCGCACCAAATATAATGACCGTCCTGATGGCGTACACGATAACTGACACTCCAGCGCTGGTTTGTTGTCGCTTGCAACGACTCAGCAAAGAGCGATACATCATCGGGATGGATACGATCAAGCATGCTGGTGTCCGTGAATGCTTCGGGCGACGCACCAAGCAGTTGGATGCTGGCCGGGGAGACATCCAGCAATCTGCCGTCAGGATCGATGCGGGCAATCATATCGGTGGCATGATCCGCTAGCAAGCGATACCGCGCTTCGCTTTCACGTAAGGCCGCAGTACGCACATCCACCAGATGCTCCAGACGGGCGTTCAGTGCTTCAAGTGCATCGGCATGGGCACCTGCTAGCGTCAGGCTCTGGTCGATCCCCTGCAGCAGTGAGGTCACCACCAGCACCACAACAAAGGTGAGCAGCAGAAAATCCATACTACTGCTGACCCAGGTAAACAACACGGTGCTATTGGCGAGCATGGTCATAGGAATAGTCAGTAGACCATTGACCCAAAGCGATGCCAACAGCAGCATCGTGAGCAGAATACCCAACAGGATAGCACCACTCATGCGCTTGCTGAAGAAGACGGTTGCAAAGACAATGCACGAAAAAAAGAAGAGCCGTGCGCTACCACTGAGGCCAAAGATCATCATATCAACTACACCAGTCACATACAGCACCACAATAATTCCTCCGGCACGCCAGGTAAACCCAAGTTGTGGCACCTGGTAGAGCACAAAAATTGTCGCATATACCATACTATAGATAACCACCACCGCAACGGCTAGCGGCCACCAGTCTGTGGGTATTTGCTTCAGCACACTGATATTGCCCAGTACCACGGCAAAAAAACCAAGCACCAGGCCAGCCCGTAACATCGCCTCAACCAGGTGTTCACGCCATTGTTGCAGGGTCACCGGTCGGTTTGTAGGGTTGTATTGAATAAGCCAGCGCCAGAACGACTTCATCAAGCGCTACTCTTCCCAGATCGAGGTGTTCAGCGGAAGACCTCACATTGTGATCACGATTCTCATGTATAAGTCCATTGTAAACGATCTTACAGCGTAGGACTTTCGCCTATGATCGCGCCGTGGTATCCGGTTTGTTGGCGGTGACTCACAGTAGTCAAAAATCAAACACAACAAAATGATACAGACAGAAAAGCTGTTTTTTGTGCTGCAATGAAAGAAAAAAGTCATGCGTATGTTTACCTGAGATAGCTTACGCGACCATACCGATATGTGTTGCATCGATCTGCAACCGCTCACATCAGGAAGCACCATGATACACCGAGCAAGGAGTTTGACAAACGGTCAATCAAATGTATGATGCGCGGCGACTGGTGTTACGTTACTACCGCGTTCTATGGCCTATGAAAAGCACGTCTCAGATTCACGACAAAGGAAAATAAGGCCACAAAAATACCAAGAGGATATTTTTTCAGCTGAGAATCGGAGAAAGGCCGGGGATAAGGGGCTTCGGATAGCGACCCGTTGTCTATCTGTTCTGCAGGGCACACGACGCTGCGCTCCTACAGAACATTTTGTGGGTATACGGGAGCGCAGGCATCCTGCCTGGATTGTGTTCCGCGCTTGTATCAGCGTGCAACCGCAGCACTATTGGTGTAGATGCTGCGGTTGCCGTTGCGTTAACTCAAGACATCTCGATACGTTATGCCCGCAACTTTGCTGGGAACGGAAACCTTGACCACAAATTGAGCCGCTTGTATATGAAAAGGATGGCTCATATATCCTTTATAATCCTCTTCGGTCTCGAATACGACCAGGACAGCCAAATCAGCGGCGGGAAAGTCTACGCCATCCACCGGCTGATACGGACCAGCGGTAATGGTCTTGATCTGTTTGATGTTTTCTTTCATATATTGAATATTGGACAGTATTTGTTGCAGGTTTTCCGCTTTGCTCCGACCTTCAGCATGTTCTTGCAGTACAAACAGACCCATGTGATAGTACATACATTACCTCTTCTCGTGTTATAGCAATCATTGCATGGTTTAGATCAAATACAAGACCCACCAACTTTGGCATGGTTTCATCCGACCAGCGGGCCGGTCCAACGAAATCCATCAGGCAGTCTGGAGCGCACCGTGCTGCGCCAGCACGAGGTGCTGGCAATACGCCGCACGGTGCGTCCGTAGACGCACCGCGAAACGGTTGCCAGCCACGCTTGACAGCTTAGCTCACCGATTCGAGGATTTTGATAACATCTTCCTCGTACAGTGTTTTCAATCGTCCTAAAGGCCCAAACCGAACCGCTTGTTTGGCAACTTGCGGGATAATCGCGGGATCAAGCCCGGCTTCCCGAAGCGTTAAGGGAATGCCTAGTGAGCGCCAAAACTCGGCGGTCTTTTCAATACCGGCCATGCCGATTTCCAGGTCGGAACGTCGTCGCTCAATGCCCCAGACCCATTCGGCAAATTCAGCAAATTTTCTGGGATTTGCGTCAATCACATACTTCATCCAACCAATATACACAATTGCCATACCAAGACCATGATTCACATCGGTGATTGCGGAGAGCTCGTGCTCAATCATATGGGCTTCCCAGCCTCCCAGGGTGCCCTGCATACTGATGTCGCTGCAAGCGAGCGCTGCACAGTATAGGAGGTTGCTTTGGGCATTGTAGTCTTCGGGATTTTTCAGCACAGTAACGCCAGAATCAATGACGGTCTTGAGGCCAACCTCTTTCATTCTATCAAGCATATCGATATAATCATCCGGGGTCAGATATTGTTCCAGGTAATGCGTCATAATATCCGCAACCCCATACACAATCTGCTCTCTGGGCAACGTATAGGTGAGGGTTGGATCATGAATCGAGAACTTGGGATACATCACTTTGTTGATCACCATCAATTTTTCATGTGCATCCCAGTTACTTAACACGGAGGTATAGTCAAAATCCGATCCGGTTGCTGGTTTGGTCATCACCACGCCCATCGGAACGACTTCGGTCGGCACATGGGGATTGTCCAGGGGATTCCCATGCATCAGGTTGTGGAAATCTTCATAGGCTTGCCAGATATCATAATCAGCTTTAGCGCCCATAGAGATAGCTTTGGCCGTGTCACAGCTACTGCCACCACCAACCGCAAGAATAAAATCAATGTCTTGTTCTTTGCATATCTGGATGCCTCGTTGCACCAAGTCTAATCGTGGATTAGAATGAACGCCACCCAGATCAATCGACTCAATCCCCGCCGCTTCAAGTAACTGCTTCACGCGGTCATACTGCCCAGATGCTTTGAGATGGTTTTGACCAAACACAAACAACACCCGTTTGCCGTAAGGAAGAATTTCTTCGGCTACGGCGTCAAGTTTGCCTTTCCCATACAGCAACTTCACCGGGTTGTAATATGAAAAATCGAGCATAGTTTATCTCCTTTGTAATACCTTACGCTAGTCTGTGTGAAACGGCAGTGTGTCATGAAAGTTGGCGAAGTAAACGATCTTGCCACCGACGACTTCGTAGTAGTTTACGCCTTTCAGGTCGAGAGTCTTATTATGAGAATCTGTGCTGATGATATGCCATCGAACCATCGCTCGGATTCCTTCTACCACAAATGTCTGGGGATAGTTCCTAAAATTGGGGTTGGCACGAAGTGGTTCGATAGCTTTGCTCATAGCTTCAATACCTTCAACACGTCCTAATACTTGTTCATCCATCACAATATTGTCATCGAAAAGGCGTAAATAGTCGTCCCACCGACCGCTATTTATGCACTGGAAATAGTGTTCAACGACGGTTCTGGTATCCATGAGATTGCTCCTTATGTATTCTCTTAACCTGTTGCGGGCTTAAATGCACCAACCTCATACGTTGCAATAACCGGCTTGCCTGAGTTTGTATCTCGCTTGACCACCCAGGTTTGATAAATATCGAATGCTTCATGCTTACTAACCGCAGCCGGGGGTTGCCATGTATCATTTTCCCAATGCACAATGAGGTTCACTTCTGCCTGATCTTGACTAAATTCAATCTCGATCAATTTGATGTCATGCACCTGATTGAAGAATTGATGCGTTACTGTGTGGTACCACTTCTTGAAATCATCATAATTCGTTAACGTTTCCTCTGGAAACTTCATTTCCAATGCGTCGGAACTCAACATAGACAGGAGTGTGTCAACGTGGCTCTTCATGGTGAGTTCCCTGAACCACTCAAAAACAAGCGATTGTACTTCCCATTTCGTTAACATGGTTTTTTCCTTATCGTTACAATCCCTTCGGTGTTTCTGTCGAAACAGATGAACCAGAAACACCATCAGGTTGGTCACATGGTGAACCGTCTGCTGTTTGAGGTGTAACTGTCTTATGGACTACAGATGCAAGAGTGAGAAGTCTACTGTTTTAATACGCGATACATAGCTCAGATCAACAGCAGGAAGACGCGAAGTATCGGACTGTTGCAACCTGTTGTGGTCACTGAGTTTGCTCAAGGTCTGATACAGGTCAGATGGCAGATCGGAGATGATGCGATACCATTTAACGTTTTCATGCGCGTATTATTGTATACAACAATTATGCAATAATGTCATGTTCTTTGTCAAGTCTCTATTGTACCATTTTGCACGGAAAATCGGTTTGCAATGACTGCTCAGAAGGCATGTGTATCGATACACGCTTGGGTTACCGCTCCGATCAAGCTGGTTCAAGCACTCGTCACCCATCCGCCATGGGTTGCCTGGGAGACGATTGGCCGGGTGGTTCTGCGGCCCGCGCCTGCTGTAAAACATCAAGCATCAAAGATGCCGTATCCCAGGCCGCGTCACGCTCCAGGACTTCGCTGGAACGGTTGAGATGGGCCTGGAGATAGTGTTGCAGATCAGCAATACGCTGCCGCGCCCGGTTTCTGTACGCTGTTCTATCATCATACAGAGCAGCCAGTTCAGGTAAGGCCTCTTCATCATAACGGGTAAAGCTGTAGGCAATGCGTTGCGCCTGATACGCGCGTACTCCCAGCAGCTTCATGGCATCAATACCCACGCGGACAGAGGTATCAAAGGTCTCGCGATACGGATACGTCACCCCGGCCTTGATCAAATCATAGGCAGTGAAGCGATCTTTGGCCCGCGCCAGAATCGTCAGATGGGGAAAGTGCTTGCGCACGGTATGAACCAACCCAAGCGCCTGTTCGGGGTTGTCGATGCCAATAATGATTATCTTGGCCTTTTCCGCGCCCGCAGAATGGAGCAGATCATGGCGGGTGGAATCGCCATAATAGACTTTGATGCCCAGCTTGCGGAGCACTTCGACCCGATCAGAGTCGTTATCCAGCACGGTTGTTCCTATGTTGTTGGCCCGCAGCATCCGACCGATTACATTGCCAAAATCATCAAAGCCCGCAATGATGACCGGATTAGCTTCTTCAATCGCGTCGGACGGACGTTTATCGGCCTCGCGTGTGCCAACATTGGGCTGCACCAGGCGCTCGTTGACAATCATCAGAAGGGGGGTCAACACCATGGAAATAGCAACCGCGGCGGTGAGCATGCTGGTGGTTTCGCTGGCAAGCACGCCCTGCTGGCTGGCAGATGAAAGGAGTACGAAGGCAAATTCACCACCCTGGGCCAGCGCAAAGGCAAAGATCAATCCCTGGTCGAGACTGAGCTGGAAGACTCGTGACAGCCCAAAGAGGATGCCAAACTTGATCGCCATAAGCGCAAACACCAGACCGGCTATGAGGAGGGGCTGTACGGCGATCAGGGCAAAATCGACCGAGGCGCCCACCGCAATGAAAAACAGACCCATTAACAGACCACGAAAAGGATCGATATCGCTTTCGAGTTCGTGGCGATATTCGCTGCCGGCTAGCACCACGCCGGCGAGAAATGTGCCGAGTGCCGGACTGAGACCCACCTGGGTCATCAGCAGGGCGATACCAATGACCAGCAGCAGCGCCGCCGCGGTGAACAACTCACGGAGGCGTGTCTGGGCAATGATGCGCAGGGCAGGCCGCACAAGATAGATACCGGCGAGGATAACCACGGCGACCGCACCGATGACGGCCAGTGTTTGCAGCCAGGGCGGCAGACCACTGACCAGCGTGGTGGCGCTCTCGTGGCTAGCCGTTTCACCCCCATGCTCCAGGTTCTGGGCATGGGTGTCCGCGCCACTGGCAAGCAATGGAAAGATTGCCAGAATGGGGATCACGGCAATGTCCTGGAACAGCAACACCGCAAAGGAACTCTGTCCTGCATTGGTTGGCAGCAGGTTTTTCTCGTTGAGTGTTTGCAGCACAATCGCGGTTGAGGAGAGCGATAGGATCATGCCGATTGCGAGTGCCGCTTGCCATGAGAGGCCACTGAGCAAGGTAAGGCCGGCTATCACCAGCGCGGTCACCACCACCTGGAGCCCGCCCAGGCCCAGAATAGGCCCGCGCATACGCCAGAGCAGGGCTGGCTCGAGCTCGAGACCAATGACAAACAGCAACAGCACGACGCCAAACTCGGCAAAGTGCAGCACGTCTTCACCTTCGGCGCCAATCAGGCCGATACCAAACGGCCCGATGGCAATACCTGCCAACAGATAGCCGAGCACCGAGCCAAGACCAAAGCGTTTGGCAAGTGGCACCGCAATGACCGCAGCGGCGAGATAGATAAATGCCTGGATAAACAGGTCCTGATTATTCATGGGGCAAGCTCTTTCGTCACAACGCGATCTACCAATGGCGGTGTGATGATGGGATATTGGGTCAGATGGGCAAAGTCGATCTGTTCGTCACGTAGTCCTATCACCAGGCGTTGATAGGCGACCGCGGCTGCTTGAATATCCGCATGTTCCAACAGAAATGAGCCGAACACGACAAACGGTGAGAGGTACTCCATGCGGCACAGCACGGCGGTCTGCTCAATGGGGATCAGAAACTCACGCATGGTGTAGCGCTGGTAGCCATCACGTTGGTAGGTATGTTCGCCACCGCCTGTGCTGAGCGCACTCAACATCCGCTTGCCCTGGAGGGCCATACCCTGCGATCCATATGCCCAGTTATGCTCCAGTACCAGGTCTTCCCACTGTTTCACCAGCGGGGGCGTGCTGTACCAATAGAAGGGGTATTGCAGAATGATAATATCATGTTCCAGGAGCAGTTGCTGTTCATAGTCAATGTTGACATCGAACGTGGGATAGCTTCGTAGAGATCGTGGAAGGTCACGTCAGAGAGACCTTGAACAGCCGGGGCCAGTTGTCGATGCACTCGGGATTTTTCGAGCGCTGGATGAGCAAAAAGAATTAAGATTCGTGCCATAAATCTTTTTGGAGGTTCTTTACTTTCTCTTTCTCTGTCTGCAACTTAAGTATAACACTACAGCCTGTTGTTTCAGGGCAGCATGTTCGGCCTGTAACTGAATGATTCAGTTGGATCGTTTTTTCACGGGTCGTTGGCATGGCGTTAGTATACCACACTTTTTCATCCCAGGTCTGAACAGATAGACCTACCCAACATTGACAATCTGTGGTATTATAGTATACTATATACAAAGCAAACACCATTCTCTTTTCTCGTTTTTACACATTTCATGACCAGTAGTTGTGAACCGTGATTTCGACTCTTTCCATCTTACTACAAAGAACAGATTCGCCCAGTTGGGACAACTGGTCTATCTTGTGTTAGTATGGAATGGTCTTGATTGATTACCGCCTGACTTTCAAAACACGACGCCATCTATTCAGGTGTTAGCAGGAGGAAGAAACTACATGGCAAAGAAAATACTGGTTGTTTTGTCGGAATGGGGCTATTGGGGCGAAGAACTGATCGGCCCATTGGAAGTCCTCGATGCTCACGGGTATGAGTCGGTGTTTATGACAGCTACCGGCAAACGCGCCCACGCCTTGCCACCCAGTATGGAAGTTGGCTACTTTGATCCGCCCCTGGCGAAAGTGGTCACTGATGAATATTATGCCACCCGAACCCGCGAAGTCGATGAATCGAGTCGCCTGGATAATCCGATCAACCTGTCCGAGTGGTTTCCCGAACGCCCCTATTTCAGTTCTGCAAACTTTGCCCACGCCCTGGAAGCCTACTACACCGCCCGCGATGCCTGCTGGGAGCAATTGAAGCAGTATGATGCGCTTTTGATGGTAGGCGGAAGCGGGCCAATCCTCGATATGGTCAACAACCAGCGGCTTCACGATGTCATCCTGGGCTTCCGTGCGCTGGATAAGCTGATCGCCGCCGAATGTTATGCTGTCACGTGTCTGGCCTTTGCTCGCGAATGGACAGAGCGCACCAGCATCATCTGGGGCAAGCATGTCACGGGACACGCCCTGGAATATGACTACAAGGATGGCACAGGCTTTCTGGGGGCTGATATCAATATTGGCCCACCGCCCTATCCCCTCGAATTTATCCTGCGTGATGCGGTTGGCCCGGATGGGCAGTTCCACGGCGGTGTTGGGCGTACCCAATCAACGATCCTCGACTACCCATTCCTGTGTGGACGTTCAACCCAGGACTCCAAGCTGGTTGGCGAGAAAATGATCGAAGTATTGGAGCACGGCCTGCGTCGGTATGGTTGGTAAGCAACCCATGGCAGCCTGCAACGGTATTGTGCAGCGGTAGCGTGCAGACGCACGCTATCGCTAGACCTGTCGTATTCGTATGAAAAGGTGTGTTTTATGACTGCAAAAACAGGGCGTTTTGCGATTATTGAACAGCTGCTTGCCGATGGCATTACCTACATGTTTGGTAATCCCGGTACGGTTGAACAGGGCTTTCTGGACGCACTTGAAAGCTACCCCGATTTCCACTACATTCTGACATTGCAAGAAACCATCGCCGTTGCCATGGCCGATGGTATGGCACGCGCCACCAAGACGCCCGCGGTTGTCCAACTGCACAGTGGGGTTGGCCTGGGCAATGGTATTGGTATGCTGTATCAGGCGATGCGCGGGCACGCGCCCCTCGTGGTCATCTCCAGCGAAGCGGGCGTGCGTTACGATGCGATGGACTCACAGATGGCGGCTGATCTGGTGAGCATGGCAAGACCGGTGACCAAATGGGCTACACGTGTGGTGGATCCTTCATCGTTGCTGCGGGTGCTGCGTCGTGCCCTTAAGATGGCGGCCACGCCACCGATGGGGCCAGTCTTTGTGTGTTTGCCAATGGATATACTGGATGCCCCGGTCGAAGAGCCGATTGTGCCAACACCGCGTCTGAACACCCGCACCATGCCTGAACCAGCCGCATTGGAACAGGCCGCTGCGCTGCTGGCTGGCGCTCAGAACCCGATGATCCTTATGGGCGATGGTGTCGCGGTGGCAGGTGCACAGGCTGAATTGACCCGTGTGGCCGAACTGTTGGGCGCACCCGTCTGGGGCTCGACTCGTCGGAGGTCAATATGAGCACCACGCATCCGCTCTACAGCGGCAATCTGGGACATATGTTCGGTTCATACAGCCGCACCATTACTACCCAGGCCGATGCAGTGCTGATCTGTGGCACCTATGTCTTTCCAGAAGTCTTCCCGGCCTTGGCCGATGTCTTCGCACCGCAAGCCAATATCGTGCATATTGACCTGGATGCCTACGAAATTGCCAAGAACTTCCCCGTCACACTGGGCCTGGTCAGCGATCCCAAACTGACGCTGGCAGGTCTTGCAGAGGTCCTCGCTGCGACGATGACGCCCCAGCAGCAAGCGGGAGCTACCGCACGCAGAGCAACCTTGAAAGCCGCCAATGAGCAGGCCATGGCAGCGCAACGAGCGGCCGACGATGCGGTACGCGACGAAGTGCCATTGCACGCTGCCCGTTTTATGCAGGAACTGGCCCAACATGTCCCCGCCGATCTGGTTGTCTTCGATGAGGCCTTGACATGCTCGCCCGACCTGACCCGCTATCTACCGCCGACGCTCCCCGGTCACTTCTTTCAAACACGTGGTGGTTCGCTTGGGGTGGGCATTCCCGGCGCACTGGGCTTGAAACTGGCATACCCGGACAAAACCGTTATTGGCTTTACTGGTGATGGTGGAAGCATGTACACGATACAGGCGCTCTGGACAGCTGTCCATCACCATATTCCGGCGAAATTTGTCATTTGTAACAACCAGAGCTATCTGTTGCTCAAACTGAATATCTTGCAATACTGGCGCGAACGTGGAATTGAGGAGCATTGTTTTCCCCGTTCGTTTGATCTGAACCATCCTGTTGTGCGCTTCGATGAACTGGCCCGTTCGATGGGCGTGGCCGCAGCACGGGTTGAAACGCCCGACCAGATTGGCCCGGCGATAACCCAGGCATTACAACACGATGGCCCGTTCTTGATTGATCTCGTTGTCACCAACCATGTGCCTGGTGCAACTATTGGGCTTCAATGCGGTCAATAGACAGCCCGACTCGTTCGCTGATGGATAAAAGAAACAGCATACACAGTATGACACTGACCGATGCTGAGATCCAGACATTTGTTGTTGATTGGTACAGAAAGTTGGATGTCCACGTCCCGATGGTCGAAATCCTCCCCCTGCTGGCTGATGCCGATCTCGAAATGCATTTCCCTGAAGTGATCGTTCGGGGCCATGTTGACTTTGAGGCATGGTACCAGCGCGTGATTCGCACCTTCTTTGATGAGTTACACGAGGTCAAGCAATTGGATGTGACCATTGAGGGCAATACCGCTACCGTTCATGTGGTGGTGCAATGGGAGGCCAGTTTCTGGCATCCACCCGATGCAGAGAGCAAGCAGATCGTGGTAGACGCCTACCAACACTGGGTGCTGCAACGCTCACCGCAAACCGGTAAGCCCATGATCGTTACCTATATCGTGGATAAATTTGCATACCACGAGGGATCAGCTACCCTGTAACCAATGGATAAGGAGCTAGCAAATGAGCCTCCAGGGCAAGAAAATCGCAATCCTAATCGAAAGTGACTTCTACGAGCCGGAAATCTTCTATTACGAACGCCGCTTCGCCGAAGAGGGGATCGATCTCCATTTCCTCACCAGACTGTGGGGACAATCAATGCTGACCTTCAAAGGGCACGAGTATCAGATTCCGTTCGAGTGCCGCGAGAGCTTTGAGGGTATGGATGATGCAACCCTCCGCAGTTATGCTGCCATTATCGTGCCATCGGGCATGGTTGCCGACCGCCTGCGTTACACGGAAGATGTTCACAAATTGCCGCCCGCGACCGTCTTCCTGCAACGGGCTTTTGCCGAGCCGAGTGTGCTGAAAGGGATTATCTGCCATGGGATGTGGCTCGTCGCTCCAGCACCGGAACTCGTGCGCGGACGCCCGGTCGTTGTGCATAACAATCTGCTGGGTGACGCCAAAAATATGGGCGCAATCTATACAGATGAAGATGTGGTAGTAGATGGCGATCTGGTAACCGGACGTTCCGGTGGTCATTGTCACCTGTTTGCCCGCACGCTGCTGAATATGCTTTCCAACCGCTAGGGGTTCTCGTGGTTCGGCCAACCACGCATGATCCAGGCTGGAACACCGCGACAGGTGTCAGATCAAACAGGATCTCAATCCAGCAAACCAATGTGGCTGGGGTAGAAGGTAGCCAACTGAACAAGGAAGGAAGAAAACTATGGCCTACTTTACGTTTTCGCATATCGCCATCGCCTGTCAACATATGCCAACCATTGAGCAATTTTATAGCCGCTATTTTGGCTTTCGTCGCGCACGGGTTATCCCGGTCGGGAACGAAGAAATCATTTTTATTAAATCGGGTGATATCTACCTGGAATTGTTCCAGGCCAAAGAGCCCGCACCGGTAGCGCCACCAGAAAAAGATGGCCCCTGGTATCCTGGCTGGCGTCACATCGCCTTTCAGGTTGACGATGTTGATTCCAAATTGTCGGAAATGGGAAGTGATGCCCGCGTGACTCTGGGTCCGTTAGACTTTGATGATGTTATTCCCGGCTGGCGCACTGTTTGGGTTGCCGATCCGGAAGGGAACATTATTGAGATTACACAGGGATATGTGGATCAAGCTAACCCTCCAAAGCCATAAGTGCGATGCTGGTCTGCTTGCTGCCGCTTCTATGCTAGCAAACAGGCGCTGTATGCTATGAGCAAACAAAAAGTGTCATTGAAGGAGCGCTCTTTTTATGCAACCGCTACGTTTTTCATTCTCGGATTTGATTGCCGGGTATGTCACCTATTTTGATCGTGCCAAAGCATGTTTCGGGCTGCAAACCAGCCATGGGCATGATTATGATGTCTACCTGACCAACAACACGTATGGTCAAATTGTCCGCAATCTGGGTTGGCCGTGGCACACGGCCAACCTGGGCGAGATGCTCTCATCTGGTCAGTACCTCTACGTCTATGGCATCTATTACCCTCAGGGCGACGATTATCGGTTCGAGGCCAAATCATTCGTCTTTCCGGGGACGACGCCGGATACGTATAACCATGAGGAACCCGACTGGTGGATTAACCAGATTCAGGCGATTGCCGATCATTATATGCACTGGCAGTTCGACTATCCCAATCAGCCGATTGATTATGCCAACTACCGCACTATCCTGCACCTGGCCGGTGGCAAGAAGGGTGACTTCTTGCAAGAGACGGATACCATCTCGCGTCTGGTCTATGGTCTGTCCTCGGCCTATCTGCTAACGGGCAAGGACTATTTTCTCGATGCCGCCGAGAAAGGTACTGAGTATTTACGTAGGCATATGCGCTTTTACGATGCAGATGAAGATCTGATCTACTGGTATCATGGGATCCAGGTGATGGGCAAACGTGAACAGAAATTGCTCACCTCTGAGTTTGGTGACGACCATGACTCCATTCCGGCCTACGAGCAAATTTATGCACTGGCTGGGCCAATACAAACCTTCCGAGCGACGGGCGACCCACGCATCCTGCATGATGCCGAAAAGACCATCGAGTTATTCGACAAATTTTACATTGACCGTGAACAGGGCGGCTATTTCTCGCATCTCGACCCGATCACCCTTGATCCGCGGGCTGATTCGCTGGGCAACAACCGCGCACGCAAAAACTGGAACTCCGTAGGCGACCATGCCCCGGCCTACCTGATCAACCTGTGGCTTGCGACGGGTGAGCAAAAGTACGCCGATTTTCTCGAATACACCTTTGACACGATTGTCCGCCACTTTCCCGACTACGAGAACAGTCCCTTTGTGCAAGAACGCTTCTATGAAGACTGGAGCCACGATACAACCTGGGGCTGGCAACAGAATCGCGCTGTCGTGGGGCACAATCTCAAGATTGCGTGGAACCTGATGCGCATGCACAGCCTCAAACCAAAAGAGGATTATGTGGCGCTGGCACGCAAAATAGCCGAGTTGATGCCATCGGTAGGCAGCGACCAGCAGCGGGGCGGTTGGTATGATGTCGTGGAACGTTTGTTGGATGAAGGTGAAGAAATACACCGCTTCGTCTGGCACGACCGCAAAGCATGGTGGCAACAGGAACAGGCTATTCTGGCCTACCTGATTTTACACGGTGTCTTGAAGGATGGATCCTATCAGAAACACGCCCGCGAAGCAGCATCCTTCTACAATGCGTTCCAACTGGACCATGATGATGGCGGGGTATACTTCAACGTGCTGGCCAACGGCCTGCCCTACCTGATGGGCAATGAGCGCCTGAAGGGCAGCCACTCGATGAGCGGCTACCATTCGATGGAGCTTTGCTATTTGGCAGCCGTCTATACCAATCTGCTGATCACGAAGCAGCCGATGGACTTGCACTTCCGCCCGCGCCCGGATGCCAATCGCGTGCTGCGTGTGCAACCAGACATTCTGCCGCCGGGGAGTGTCCGCCTGGAATCAGTCACCATCGATGGTCAAGCCTACCAGAACTTTGATGCAGAAGGGTTGAGCGTGACCCTTCCAGAGAGCGACACGCCATTGCGGGTCAAAGTACGCCTTGTGCCAATGCCGGTGATGGGATAATGTGAGAGGCCGTAGGCAGACGACCGTATCGAGGCCATGGGTTGGCGGTCGTCTGCGCTGTTGCAGCATGCATATGAGAGCCAATAAGGAGCGAGAGCCGTGGAAATTCAGACGCAGCAGGTAGATGCTATTGAAGTTGTCACCGTTCAAGGAGATATCGACAGTAAGACCGCACCTGCATTTCAGGAGGCATTGTTACCGTTCTATGCGAGCAACGATGATCTGGTGCTCAATATGAGTCAAGTGACTTTTATGTCGAGTGCTGGCCTGCGCGTTCTCCTATCTGTCTACCGTCAGGCAAGCCAGGCCAGCACGCGGTTGGTGCTCGTGGGCCTGTCCGAAGAGTTGCAAGACACCATGTCGGCAACCGGATTTCTCGAACACTTTGAGACCTATACGACATTGGATGAGGGCATAGCTGCGATAAAGCAGAAAGCGTAGAGGTCATTGGTTATGGAAATGCCAAACATACAACGGCTTGATCTGAACCCAACCCATACCTATGAAGAGTTTAAGTTGCGCCCAGGAAAACCATTGCCGTTTGGCGCGACTTTTGTTCCTGGTGGCGTCAACTTTTCCATCTATTCGCAGCATGCGACGCACTGCACGCTGGTGCTGTTTGAGCGTGGCAAAACTGAACCGCTGGCCGAAATTCCCTTTCCGGCCGAGTTCACAATCGGTAACGTCTTTGCGATGGTGGTGTTTGGTCTGGACTATGAGAATACCGAGTATGGCTTCCGCATGGACGGTCCCTTTGACCCGACCAACGGCCACCGCTTCGATGCCAGCAACATTTTGCTCGATCCGTATGCCAAAGCGGTCGGTGGGCGGAGCACCTGGGGCACACCGCCTGACTGGAACGATATCTACCAACATCGCGGTCAACTGGTGTATGATGACTTTGATTGGGGCGATGACCACGCTTTACAGATACCCATTGAAGATATTGTCGTGTATGAGTTGCACGTGCGTGGGTTCACCAGGCATCCTTCATCTGGTGTGCGCTATCCAGGCACGTTTGCTGCGCTGCGGGCCAAGATTCCTTATCTGAAAGCATTGGGCATCAACTGTGTCGAATTGATGCCCGTGTATGAGTTCGATGAGTTTGAAAATAGCCGTCCGCACCCGTTCAAAGAGGGCGAGTTGCTGATGAACTACTGGGGTTATAGTACTCTCTGCTTTTTTGCGCCCAAAGCCGGCTATGCCGCCACTGCACCGCACGGCATGCAGGTGGACGAGTTTAAGACGCTGATCAAAGAATTGCACCGGAACGGCATCGAAGTCTGGCTGGATGTTGTCTTTAACCATACCGCCGAAGGCAATGAGCGCGGTCCGTCTATCTCCTTTCGCGGTATCGACAACAAAACCTACTATATGCTGACACCGGAAGGCTACTACTTTAACTTCAGTGGCACCGGCAATACGCTGAATTGTAACAACCCGATTGTGCGCAATATGGTGCTCGATTGCCTACGCTACTGGGCTTCCGAATATCATATCGACGGGTTTCGCTTTGACCTGGCGGCTATTCTGGGACGTGACCCGTGGGGAGCGCCGATGCCCAACCCGCCGCTGCTCGAGTCGCTGGCCTTTGACCCGATCCTGGCAAAATGCAAACTGGTGGCCGAAGCGTGGGACGCAGGCGGGTTGTATCAGGTCGGCACGTTCCCGGCCTATGGGCGCTGGGCCGAGTGGAATGGGAAATACCGCGATGATATGCGCCGCTTCTTGAAAAGCGATGAAGGGATGGTCAGTGCCGCGGCACAGCGCATCCAGGGGTCGCCCGACCTGTATGCATGGCGTGGTCCGACCGCGTCGATCAATTTTCTGACCTGCCATGATGGGTTTACGCTGTATGACCTGGTGGCCTATAATGGGAAACACAACGAGGCCAATGGCGAAAACAACCAGGATGGCGCCAATGATAACCATAGCTGGAACTGCGGGTGGGAAGGGCCAACCGATGACCCCGAAATCAACGCGCTGCGGCTGCGGCAAATGAAAAACGCCTTTGTGCTGCTGCTGGTCAGTCAGGGTGTCCCGATGATCTTGATGGGAGATGAAGTGGCCCGCACCCAGCATGGCAATAACAACACCTATTGCCACGATAACGAACTTACCTGGTTCAACTGGGAACTGGAGCAGCAGAACGGTGAACTCTTGCGTTTTGCAACACAGATGATCGCTTTTCGGCACGCGCACCCTGCACTGCGCAACCGCGAGCATTTTCGGAATACAGATTATATGGGGAGTGGGTATGCCGACATTACCTGGCATGGCACACAAGCCTGGAATGCCGACTGGAGTAACGACAGCCGCGTGATTGCCTTTATGTTATGTGGCAAGCACGCCAAGAATGGCAGCATGTCCGACGATTATATCTATGTTGCGATCAACGCCTACTGGGATGCGCTTCCCTTTGCGTTACCTGGTCTCCCAACTGACCTGGTGTGGCATCTTTTTGCCAATACGAGTGTTCCGCGTCCCGGCGACATCCATACACCGGGGCAGGAACCTCCACTGGACGATCAACAACACATCCTGGTTGGCGGGCGCTCGGCCATTGTCTTGGTGGGCAAACCAGCCACAACCCATACAGAACATCCATAACACATACAGAAAGAGGAAATGATAGGATGGCTTTAGAGACCAAACTGGAACTGAGTCCCAAGGGATTGGCAATTATTACGCTGGCGGGTGAACTGGATGCTTCCAACGCGGCTGACTTTCAAACGCAGATTACCCAGGCAGCCAGTGCCAATTGTAAGCGTCTGGTGCTCATTATGCAAGATCTGGAATACATGGCAAGCGCAGGGTTGCGTATGCTGGCTTTTACCAAGCAGAAGATGGGCGCAAGTGTTGATATCTATATGGTTGGTACGAAACCTACGGTTCAAGAAACCATCGAAGCAGTTGGGTTTCAATACAGCGTTATTATGCTAGAAACCTACGATGCCGCACAGATCGAACAGTTTTAGACAAAACGGTACATACGATTACTGCTCGTGTCAGGCACGACTGGAATCCCAATTACATGCTCTGATAGTTATAGATGCGTGTAAATCTGAACCCTGTTATCAAAACATAGAAAGCTAGTGTGAGCATTTCTACGATCGCTTTACCACGTTGGTCAGAACCATGAATAATGACAATGTACAGGTACCGGCAAGTTTTGACTCGCTGTCATCCATACGAACGTATGTTATGCAAGCTGCATCCGCTGCTGGGCTGGAACATAAGCGGGCTTACCGGTTGCAACTTGCTGTGGACGAAATCGCTACCAATGTGGTGACCCATGGCGGGGGAAGCGAACAGCCGGATGCATATATTCGGGTATCCCACGAGATCACTGACGAGTGTCTGACGATTGTCCTCGAGGATAATAGCCACCCGTTTGATCCAACCCAGCAGACACTCGCCAGTGATATCAACGCGCCATTGGAAGAACGACCGATTGGCGGTTTAGGGGTTTATCTGGCGCTCAAAAATGTAGATACGTTTACGTATAAGTACGCAAATCAGCACAATCGCAATATCCTGGTGATGTACCGACAAACGCCACCGCCTGAAACGCAGTGACCATGGCAAGATGACATACAGCGAAAGAATGAGACAAGCTCATGTACGAACAAGTTGCTGAAAAGCTCCTCCAATTTCCACTCTTTGCCGACTACGATCTGGAAAGTCTCCGTTGGCTGGCCGACCCTCAGCGGTATGTCTATGTCAAACAAGGGGAGATTATCTTACATCAGGATAGTTCACCTGAACGGTGCCACATCCTCATTGAAGGAACTGCTTCCGTCAAAAAGCGTACAGAAGAGTATGATATCCCGATTATAGTGTTGCACCCCGGTTCTTTTTGTGGTGAAATATCGGTGATGACCGATGCGCCTACGGCTGCACAGGTGCAGGCACTGGAAGATAGCATGCTGATTTGTCTGGAAAAAGACGATTTTTTCCATATGTTGTCCAAGTATCCGTCTCTTGAGCGCAAACTGATGCGCATGCTCAATGAGCAGGTGCGCAATATGGAAAACGCGACCTGGTACCGCGAACGTGAATCATTCTTGAAGCTGGAACACGATGTGCAGACTGCCAAGCAGATTCAGCACAGTTTTCTGCCCGACAGTATTGCTCAACCAGAGGGATGGCACATCTGTTCGCGGTTTCATCCAGCACGAGAAGTGGCCGGCGACTTCTACGACTGCTTTTTGATGAGCCAGGGGCGTCGTATTGGGTTAATCATTGCCGATGTGTGCGATAAGGGCATCGGAGCGGCGTTGTTTATGGCCCTCTCACGCAGCCTGCTGCGTGCCTACATTGAACAAAATCAGTTTATCTCGCGTAGTCTGGTCGATCTGCTGATCATGATAGCAGTATATCGCCCCGCAAACGTGGCGTGCATGATACCCTGCCAACCGAACTCTCTGTGGGGACAACCGAACTGCTGAACGCCGTGACATCGACCAACGAGTATATCGTCAAGAACCACGCCAGCATGAATATGTTTGTGACAGTTTTTATGGGTGTGCTGAACCCGATAACCGGCAAACTGATGTATGTCAATGCAGGGCATGAAACAGCTTACATCATTGGCAAGGATGGCATCAAAGATCGTCTCAAGCCAACCGGTCCAGCGGTCGGGCTGTTTCCAGATACCCGCTTTAAACTTGGTGAGACGTTGCTTGAACCGGGTGATATTCTTTTTACCTACACCGATGGTGTGCCTGATGCACGTAATTCAGCCGGCAAACGGTTGGGCAAAAACTGGCTGGAAGACTTTCTGAACCACTCGGTGTCTCCTGCGGGAGAGCTGATAGATTGCATTGAAGAGCGTTTATCAGCGCATCGGGGCAATGCCGATCAGTTCGACGACATTACGATACTGATCGCACAGCGCAGTCCCCAGGCATAATCACGCAAGCAAGCCATCACCCGTTCAGCATTCAAGCAGAGCGTGGCGGGCTTTCTCGGGGGTCTGGCCGGTCCAGCTACGGAATGCGCGGGAGAACGAGTGGGGGTCGTTGAACCCCAGCAAAAAGGCAATTTCGGTGCAACTCAGGGCCGAGCTTTTCAGATAGTGTCTGGCGAGCGATTCGCGGGTGCGATTGACAATTGACAACGCTGCTCCCCATCCGCTCCGTGTGGTGGACAGGTTACGCGGCTACAAGCCGCGCCTATAATCTCGCTCTACCCCTCATCCCTGGCCCTTCTCCCACAAGGGGAATTAACAATTGACAATTGACAACGCTGCTCCCCATCCGCTCCGTGTGGTGGACAGGTTACGCGGCTACAAGCCGCGCCTACGAAGTGCGCTCCAACGCTTCAACGCTCCAACGCTCCAACGCTTAGGAGCCTAACATCTGTTGTTTGATCGCGCCGATAAAGGTTTCGTCGTCCAGTGCCTTGCGGTTTGCCATATATTCGCGAGCATCTTGCCGGCGGTATAGCGCAGAGTCGTTGTGCCATCAGTCACCGCGGTCCATATCACTTCGGCAACCACTTCGGGCGGTGATGCCTGAGTGACCAATGTGGGAAATGCGGCCAGCAGTTTCTGCACAATGCCCTGGTATTCGACCATAGTCTCATCGTTGGTGAAATCGAAGGAACGACCGGCAAAATCGGTGGCAATCGCACCCGGCTCAACAATTTTGACCTTGACGCCAATGGCTTCTAGTTCGTAATGCAGTGCTTCGGAGAGTCCTTCAACCGCAAACTTGGTGCCATGGTAGAGCGTGCCCATCGGGAAGGTCATTTTGCCGCCGACGGAAGAGATATTGACAATCGTACCAGATTGTTGCGCCCGAAAATGGGGCAGCACCGCTTTCGTTACGGCAAGCAAGCCGATGACATTGGTATCGAACTGGCGACGAATGTTCTCCATCGGAAAGGCTTCGAGCGGCCCATAGGCGCCATAGCCAGCATTGTTCAGCAGCACGTCGATCTGGCCAAAGCGGGCCAGGCCGGCCTCAACCGCAGTGGTGATCGAGGCTTCGTCGGTAACGTCAAGCCGGGTGACCAGTACGTTGTCGAGCGTGGTCAGGTCGGTCTCTTTTTCGGGTGTGCGCATGGTCGCAATGACGTTCCAGCCCCTGGCCTGGAAGAAGTGTGCGGTGGCTTTGCCAATACCGCTACTTGCGCCGGTGATCACTATCGTGTTACTCATCTGTGTTATCCTTTTGTTTATGCGCGTATCGTGTATGGTTCCGTTTCTGTATCCGCGTTCAGTATACGGCTTCGCTGTCGTCGAGGCAAGGACTAATCACGCCAATCGCCTGGCAAAACACGCCAACTGACGAATGCCTGTTGTCTGGAGTGCCAGGCGTGTGTCGGCCACGCGTTATGTATCGCGGTCGGAGACGCCAGCCTCGCCGAAAGTTGCCATGTTACGCATAAGCCGCGTCGCGCTCAGGATGAGCGGGAGCGCCAGCGCGGCGCCGCTGCCTTCGCCCAGGCGGAGATCGAGTTGCAGCAGCGGGCCTGCGCCGGCATCGACAGTGAGGCCCAGATGCTCCAGTGCCAGGCGATGGCCCGGCTCGGCTGAGCGATGGGACGCAAAGAGGTGGGTGGTGACCGACGGAGCCAGCCCGGCCGCAACCAGTGCAGCACTGGTAGTAATGTAGCCATCGAGCAAAATGGGGATGCGTTGGGCCGCCGCCGCCAGGGTTGCCCCCGCCAGCACCGCAATTTCCAGGCCGCCCAGTTCGCTGAGCAGCGTCAGGGCCGGCGTGGTGCGGTCGGGGTTGCCGCAGCGTTGCAGGGCCATGGTCACCACGCGGCGTTTTTGCTCTAGCATGGCATCATCGATGCCTGTGCCACGACCCACGGTTTCGGCGGGGGCGGCGCCGGTGTAAGCGCTGGTCAGCGCAGCGGTGGGGGTGGTGTTGGCAATACCCATATCAGCCAACAGCAGCATATCGAGGCCGGGTGACTGGGTATAAGCGCTTTCGACCAGCTGAGCACCAGCGAGCATGGCTTGCCGCGCTTCGTCAGGGTGCATGGCCGGCTCGCGGGCGATGTTGCCACTGCCACGTCGTATGCCCAGACGAAGCAGGCCAGGATGGTTGGGCAGATCACCGGCGACACCGGCATCGACCAGGATGATGCGTGCGCCGGCTTCCGCCGCCAGCGCATTGATCGCGGCGCCGCCGATGAGAAAGTTCTGGACCATCTGCACGGTCACTACCTGGGGATAGGCGCTGACGCCTTCATTGGCGACGCCGTGATCGGCAGCGGCCAGCAGCACGGCCGGCGCGTTCACGGTAGGACAGACAACGCTCGTGCTGGCGGACAGACGGACCAGCAGCGACTCAAGCTGGCCGAGGCTGTGGCGTGGTTTGGTCAGGCTATCGAGGCGCTGACGGGCTGCAGCGGCAGCCGCTTCGGCCGGGCCGGGGATACGTTCACACAGGGTTTGTAGCTGGGCATCAAGATGCATCGTTCAGATTCTCCTTTGTAAGGTGCGTGGGTTGCACGTACCAGATTGTTTTGTCCCATAATAGTATAGATCATGTCATGCTCAGGTGAACAGCGGCGTTTGGGGCTACGCGGCAACCGCCACCGTTTCGACCAGACCATACGTGCTCAGGTGGGCTTGAGCGAGAGCTGTGCAGCAAGCTGGTGAACCAGCCGGGCGTTGGCCTCGGCGTGACGCGGCGCAATGCGAATATGCATGGGTAAGCCAAAGGATGTGCCATCACGCACGATGATGCCGTGCTGCCGTAGCTGCTGCGCCCATGCGTTGGCTGAGGGTACCGGCAGCAGGAAAAAATGCACGGCTGAGTCCAGCGGGTGCAGGCCACGGGTCACCAGTTGACGCACGAGACTGGTGCGGGCCTGGGCCAGGGCTACCATTGATGTGACCAGATGCTGCTCATCCTCAAGCGCGACCAGCGCGGCGGCCTGTGCCAGGGCGTTGACACTCCAGGGCGGTTGTACCTTTGCCAGGGCATCAATAACGAGGGGTGGCGCCAGCACATAGCCAGCCCGCAGCGCGGTCAGGGCGTAATCTTTGGTGAGCGAACGCAAGATAGCCAGGTTGCCAGCGGGCAGCAGCTCACGGGCGGGCCATGGGTCTGCCGCAAAGTTGACAAAGGCTTCATCGAGGACGAGCAGCGTCTTTGGGCAGGCGTTGAGCAGCGCAGCAATGCTATCGCGCGGCAGATAGACGCCGGTGGGGTTGTTGGGATTGCAGAGAAAGCAGATACGTGGCCGTGATTGCTGCACCTGCTCAATCAGCTGATCCAGGTCGGGCTGAAACCCCTGCTCGGCCCTGGTCTGGTGGGCGATAACGTTGGCGCCCATCATGGTTGCAGCGGCGGCATATTCGCCAAAGGTCGGCGCCAGCGTCAGCACGGTATCGCCTGGCCGCACAAAGGCGGTGACCAGTTGGTAGATCAGATCGACCGCGCCATTGCCCACCAGGACCATCTCTGGGGCCAGCCCTTCGCGTTGCGCCAGCAGACGGCGCAACGGCGTGGCGCGTGGGTCCGGGTGCTGGTCAATTGGCACCGCCTGCATAGCGCCCCAGATGCGCGGTGACGGCCGGCCGGGTTGATATTGGAGCTAAAATCGAGCACCGCAGACTGCGGCCAGTCGCTCTGAAAGCCGCCATGGGTCACCCGTGGCACGCGGCTGAGTTCGGGGCGTGGCTCAATCACGGCTTGCTCCATGGGGTTGCTGGGCTGGCTGGCCGGCCTGGCGCAGGCCCCAGGCAATGAGCGCGACCAGCACGGCCAGCGCAAGCGCAATCAGCTGGTTGGCGCGGCGGAGATGCTCAACCGTGGGGGGTTGTCCCTGCGGGTTCAGCGTGTAGTGATCGACCTTTTCCAGCCGTACATCCAGTGCTCCGGCCAGTGCGCTCATGGGGTAACCAGCATTGGGGCTGGCAGTGCGCTGATGCTCGGCACGCATGATGCGCCAGGCGTGGGGCGCATGCTGGCGGGTGAGCGCCGCCGCGCCGATGATCAGCAGCGCGGTGCAACGGGCCGGCAGCAGATTGAGCAGATCATCGAGGCGGGCGGGGAGCTTACCCAGAAACTCGTAGCGGCCACGATAGCCGATCATCGCATCCAGCGTATTGACCGCACGGTAGGCCCATACCGCGGGCAGCCCGCCAATGCAGTAGCAAAGCAACGGCGCCGTGACCGAGTCGCTAGCATTTTCGGCGAGCGACTCGATAGCCGCCGCCGCAATCAGCGAATGGTCCAGCGTATCGGTCGGGCGGCTCACCAGCCATGTCAGGTGCTGGCGGCCAGCGGGAGATTATCGCTAGCCAGCGCTTGCTGCACGCGCCCGCCGGCCTGATGCAGAGTGCGCCAGGCAAACGCCGGTTTCAGCAGCAGCGCGGCGATGACGATGCGCTGCACCTGCCCGTTGCCCTTCATAATCGAAATCCAGCGCATCAATAGATGCTCCAGCACAGCTGCAGGGATACTGACGGCACCAACGGCAATCACGATCATGCCCGTGCCATAGAGCAGCTCACGAACAGGGGCATTGCGCGGGGCGTGCTGCTCTGCCAGTTGGATGCCACGACCGAGCCAGACCACCGGATGGAAGCGAGTGGGCGGTTCCCCGGCAAGCCAGTCCAGCGCTACGGCGAGCAGCAGGGTTGCTGCACGCGTCGCATATGGTGAGTCGTGGTTCATGCGCCGGTGGCCTCGTCCAGGTGGTACGGCCGGGGCTGCCAGGCAGCAGCGGCGGCGACAAAGCGCATGGCAAGCTCAGGGTAGGCCAGGAAGTGCAGATGAATATAGGATGCAATCACGTTGCTGGTCTGAATGCCCTCGCGGCGCGGTTCAGGACGCCACTCATCGGGCAAAATGGTGTAGGCAGAAAGGGGCGTAGCAGCAGTGTGCCAGGTCGAATAGTGAAATTCGTGCCCACGCATGATCTCGCCGGTTTGCCAGAGCCAGTTGTCGCTCACCGCTTCAATAGTGCGATAGCCCAGGGTCAAGCGGCCACTCATGACCGATTGGCCGGGTATCACACCGACCATGGCATGGGTCTGTTCGTGCTGGTCAGTAATCGCCTCGGTCAGATACATCAAGCCGCCACATTCGGCATAAACGGGCATGCCCACAGCCGCCGCCTGCCGGATCGCGGTGCGCATGGTCTGGTTATGCGAGAGCACCTCAGCATAGAGTTCGGGGAAGCCGCCACAGAGGTAGAGCGCTCGCGTGTTTGGCGGCAGCGCCTGATCGTGCATCGGGCTGAAGAAGGCAATCGTGGCACCGGCCTGGCGCAGCAAGGTGAGGTTGTCTTCGTAGAGAAAACTAAAGGCCGGGTCACGCGCCACTGCGATGACCGTGCGGTCGTCACGCGTTCGCGCCGAGAGCACCGGCATGGCGTCGGCAAGCAGGGGTGACGCGCTCGCCGCCAGTGCCAGCAGTTGTTCCAAATCGATATGGGCGGTCACCAGATCAGCGGCCTGTTGCAGCCACGTGCGCCAGCGGCCCGGTTCGGCGGTGGGGATCAGACCGAGATGGCGTTCGGGCAAATGGAGGGTTTCTTCACGTCCCAGAGCGCCGAGCACGGGAATGCCCACATGCCCCTCAATCGCCTCGGTGACCATCCGCGCATGCTTCGGGCTGCCCACCCGATTGAGAATGACACCGGCAACGTGAATGCTGCGATCAAAATCACGCAGGCCATGCACCAGCGCAGCGGCGGTGCGTGCCTGTGAGCGCACATCCAGCACAATCAGCACCGGAGTATCCGTTATCCGCGCAATATGGGCGCTGCTACCGCTGTCATCGCGTCCGCCATAGCCATCAAAAAGACCCATCACGCCTTCGATCAGCGTTACATCTGCATCGCGCGTGTGCTGGGCCAGCACTGTGGGAATGAGGTCTGGTGGTAGCATCCAGGCATCAAGGTTATGGCAGGGTCGTTCGGCGGCCAGGCTGTGGTAGGTCGGGTCGATATAGTCTGGCCCCACTTTACATGGCGCGACGCGTAGCCCCTTGCTCGCCAGCGCCTTGATCAGGCCGGCCATCAGGGTGGTTTTGCCGCTGCCGCTCATCGGCGCGGCAATCAGCAAGCGTGGGCAGTGATAGGATTGGTCCGTGTGCATAACGCTTTAGCTGTCTCCCATTTCTGACTCATGAGCATGGATTAGATTGCGCTGCAGTTGTAAGGATTGCTCTTTCTGCACTGGAGACCCCCGTGAGACGTGCGATACGTGCATGGTCCATGCCTTCGGCCAGCATCTGGCGGGCGATCTCCTGGCTGCGACGAGCTTCACCGAGTACCACGCCTTCCTGGAGACCTCGCTCACGTCCACGTTCTTCGGCGGTACGGTGGCGGCTGCGTTCATCGTGGATCATGATCCAGCGCTTTTCATATGCCTGCAGGTCGGCCTCACTCCAGCTAAACTGGTTGGCAACCTCGTAGGCCGAGCGCAACGCGGCAAAGTCGGCGCTCTCTGGGATGATCGCCAGATCAGCAGCATGCTTGATAAAGTAAATCCACTTATCTACAGTCTGCACCAGTTCATGCTCGGCCAGGGTAAACTTGGGCAACTCGATAAAGTGAAACTCCAGATCACGCAAGAGATGGCTATGGGTGCGGCGGTTCAAAAAGACATGGCTATTGAGATAGTGCGGGTCTTCGGCAAAGGCACTATAGTCGAGCACACCAATAAAGATCACCCGTTGTAGCAGGTTGTAATCATCGCCGGGCTTGATCTGGTCGGTATAGGCACGGGCAGTATAGTAGAGAAAGCGTTTGAGAAAGGCCGCCACATACTCAATCTGCATTTCGATAATAAAGCGGTTGCCCTGCTGGTCGGTAGCTTGAATATCCAGCAGTGAGTATTTGAGAATTTCGACTGGCGGTACCTGATACGGATTCAGAATGGTGATATCGACAATGGCCTGGTGCGGCGGCAGATCGAGCACGGCATTGAGAAAGGAAATGAGGATCTCTTTGCGCTGCTCGTCGCCGAAGATTTTTTTGAAGGCCAGGTCGTTGCGTGGGTTGACAAAACGCATAGGAGCGCCTTTCATGCTGGTTGCTTACACAAACCCCGTGGCACTGCCATCCGGTTGGAACCAGTGGAGTTGCTGGTGCAATGCGGCAACATCGCCAACAACAATCACCGCCGGGTTGACCACATCTTGCTGCTGCATGGCATCGGCAAGCGTTGCCACGGTTGCCAGCACGGTGCGCTGATAATCGGTGGTGCCCCAGCTAATCGCAATCGCCGGCGTCTCCGGGGCACGCCCGGCTTGCATCAGTTCAGCGCAGATCAGCGCAATGCGCTGTGAACCCATCAAAATCACCAGAGTCGGGATGCGTGCAAGGACAGCCCAATCGGTGCCACTGGATGCATGGCTATCGGTCTCGTGACCAGTCACCACCGCAAAGGATGTCGCCATACCGCGCTGGGTCAGCGGCACGCCCGCATAGGCGGGTACGGCAACGGCCGATGAGACGCCGGGTACCACCTCAAACGGGAGACCCGCCTGCACCAGGGCCAGGGCTTCTTCACCACCGCGACCGAAAACAAAGGGGTCGCCCCCTTTGAGCCGGACGACCTGCCGCCCTGCCTGGACCTTTTGCACTAGCAGACGGGTGATCGCCTCTTGCGACAGCGTGTGATGGCGCGGGTCCTTGCCGGCAAAGATCGATTCGGCGGTGGCGGGAATCTCTTGCAGCAACTCACGCGCAATCAGGTGATCGTAGATGACCACCTCGGCCTGACGTAGCAGCTGTAAGCCGCGCACCGTTATCAAATCAGCCCGCCCGGGACCAGCACCAATCAGGTATGCTTTCCCACTCATGCGCTATCGGCCTCGTCCTGGAGCAATGCGGCGATGCGGTCGCGTACCTGACGCGCACGGGTGGGACTGCTGCCACCGGTGCTGACGGTGATGACCAGATCGGTATCACGATAGATCGCTGGCAGATGAAACTGGCCCTCTTCGGGTTGATCCACCACATTGCAGAGCAAATGCAGCGAAGCCGCCTCACGGGCAACCTGCGCATTGGTTTCGCGCTGGTTGGTGGCGGCAAAGACGAGCATAGGCCGACTCACACCATTGCCATTAAGGTCGCCTGGCTGGTAGGCGCGGGCTTCCCAGTTGATGCGCTGCTCATCGGCCCAGAGCTGCAAACGTGGTGTGATTGACGGGCTAATCAGCCGTACCGCCGCACCAACGGCGAGGAGACCACGCACCTTGCGTTCGGCCACCTGTCCGCCACCCACCACAATAACGACCGCCCCCTGGAGCTGGGAGAGGACAATTGGATAGGTCTCAAAAAAGGCGCGACCGCTCTCAGCGT
>JAAURD010000041.1 GCA_012034075.1 Chloroflexaceae bacterium
CCCTAAAAGCTCGCATGGGTCGGAGCGAGACCGTAGGCGCGGCCTTGTAGCCGCGTATCCGCTCCACCACACGGGGCGCTACCGCACCAGTGTGCTGTTGCTCCACCGCACGCACGGCGCGCTGACGTAGGCGCGGCTTGTAGCCGCGTATCCGCTCCACCACCTGAATTTGGTATGATCTACCAGAAACAGTTGAGAAGACGTATAATGAACATCCTGATCTACGGTGATGTTGTGAGCATGAGCAGAGAGTAGGAACACGCCTATGGCAAGCAAACCCTCGTTGTCTGAACGACATTCAGCCATTGATTATAGTCATACTGTTAGTCCCGTCCATGCCGTTGCCATGGGGAGTAGTATTACGGTTGGGTTGGGGGTTTTTATTCTCGTCGGCCTTTTTTTGCAGATCGCTGGAGAACAAACCCCGCTGGCCTATCTCGCAGCTATTCTGGTTTTTTTGCCGCTGGTGCTAACATGTGCTGAGAAAGCAGCCATCATTGGTGGGAGTGGTGGAGCATATAGTCTGATACGAGCGCATGGACCACTCTGGCGTACCTTTGCCAGTGGATGGCTACTCCTGGGCGGTCATCTGGTATTGATAGCTTTACTTGGCTGGGGTGCAGCGATCTACCTGAATACGAGCCTCAATCGACTGCTTGATGTTTCGATAGATGTTCAGTGGCTTGCGCCGGGTATGGTGATGCTGGTTGTGTTAAACGATTTCATGGGGACACGAGGCGGATGGCATGTGCGCATCTGGGTGATGTATGCGAGCATGGTGTTGCTGCTGTTGCTTGCGGTCTGGTCGTGGTTTCTCCCAACAACGGTACCAACATCGGTATCCCCATTAACGCAGCCTGTTACAACCATCAATGTTATCGGTTTGATTGCCCTGATGCCTGCGATGCTCTGGGGTATGACGTTTATTCTGGATAGTCGTGATGAGATCCAATCACCGGGGCGGACGCTGGTGACAACGTTGATCACGGTGGTGATACTGGGTGGAACGCTGGGAGCACTGGTTGCATCTGCGGAAATGCGTTTTGACGGATTTGTTCCCGAAGGGATGTCACCTCTCACGATTCTGACCTATGTGACCGAAGAACCGGTACTCGAGGCGGTGACCATTTCGATAGGGTTATTGGTGAGCTTGATTGGGCTGGATCGGGCGATGATTACGATGACGCGCTTAATTGGTGCCATGGTTCGTGATGGCTTCTTACCCGAATGGTATATCACGACCCCTTCAGATTTGCATACCCCGCCACTGGCCCTGCGCGTCTTTGCGTTGATTGGCGCACTCACTGCTGTATTGGTGCAACCATTGTTGCTGGTGAGCTTGACATCGCTGGCGTTGCTCTGGGTGATGGTTTTGCTCAACTTGCCTGATACGCTCAGCCAGCGTTCACGTTTGCCTGCTGAACGCCCGATCAAACTCCCTTTTCATCCCCTCTTTCCTGGTCTGGCAACGGCGATCAGCATCTTTTTGCCGTTGGCACTTGGCCCGGAAAGCCTCCTTTTGGGGTTGCTCTGGCTCTTCCTGGGTGGTCTCTATTACTTCTTTCAGGCCCAGAAAGGTGCTATGAACGTTCGTAAGCGTTCATCAGTGGTAGGTGATACTGCTACTATCCAACGCGCCAGTTGTCCGACGATTTTAGTTGGCATTGCCAACCCCACGACAGCTACCGCACTCATTCGTCTTGGTGCTCGTATTGCCCATCATCGTCAAGGGCGAGTGTTGGTGCTACGCGTTATCCCCTTTTTTGACCAGGTGCCACAACATTTACAGCGCCTTTCGGCTGAAGAACAGTGGCATAAACTGCATCGGCAGATCACTGAGGCCGATGTCCACGGGGTGCGTGTGGAACCAGTTGTGCGTCTGGCACACCAGGCATCCGAAGGGATTGTGAGCACGATTCAGGAAGAGGATGTTATGGCAGTGATTCTGGGTTGGGAGGGACAAGCCAATCAAGGTCGGGTTGATCTCGATCCAGTGCTTGACCCGGTGATACGTCATGCAGCCTGTGATGTCCTTATTGTCCGAGGTGACGTATCACGGTCAGTGAGTCGGATTATGGTACCGATTACCTGTCATCCCGGATCGATTGCACGCATCAAACTCGCCTATGATCTGACGACGGAAGATATGCATCATGTGATTGCGTTGCATATGGTGCAAGAACGATTAACGCCCAGCGGCCAGGAGGAAGCGAAAACACGTCTGCGGGAACTGGTGTATGGCCCTGAGGGGGTGCCTTCGGTTGAGTTGCGCCTGGAAACCACCAGCGATATCAAACAAGGGCTGATTCAGACATCGCATGAGGTTGATATGATGCTGATCGGCGCATCACGTGGCGGCATGCTTGACCGGGTGATTTTTGGAGGTCTCCCGGTTGATGTGGCACGTTCGGCTGCATGCCCGGTGATGCTGGTGAAAAACTACGAAGGTCACCAGCGCTTCTGGTTGCGGCGCATCTGGGAGACCGTATCTTCGCCCTTCCCGGTGTTGTCCATTTCCGAACGCGCGGCGGTTTATCGCCAAATGGGGCGTGCTGCTCGGCCGAGTGTCGATTTTTTCATTCTGATCGTGTTATCGTCAATGATCGCAATGCTTGGGCTGTTGCAAAGTAGCCCGGCGGTTATTATTGGTGCAATGCTGGTGGCGCCGCTGATGAGTCCGATCATTGCGATTGCCATGGGGATAGTGCAGGGCAATGGGCGCTTGCTGCGTATTGCCACAGGGGCGACGCTGGTGGGTATTGTGCTGGCGGTGAGCACCGCTATTGCGTCAACCATTCTCAGTCCGAGTCGTGATATTACCACCGAGATACTGGCCCGTACCCGACCCACGGTGATTGACCTGTTGGTGGCTCTGGCATCTGGTGCAGCCGGCGGGTATGCCATTGCCCGCAAAGAAGTGGCAGCTGCGCTCCCCGGTGTAGCGATTGCGGCGGCCCTGGTGCCCCCCCTCACCGTGGTTGGCTATGGCACGGCAACGGGCCAGCTTCAGGTTGCTGGTGGTTCGCTCTTGCTCTTTGCAACCAACCTGGTGGCAATTATTTTTGCAGCAGCGGTGGTCTTTTTTCTGCTTGGTTTTCGTCCCAACCGTGCACGCCAGCGCAAACAGGTGCGAATTGGTTTTATTGCTTCGGTGCTTTCGCTCGTTCTTATCAGTATTCCGCTTGGTTTGCTTTCGATGAATGCACTGGGTCAGATTGCCCAGCAGAATCGGGTTGAGGCCATTATTCGTGCGACACTTGAGTCAGAAACGGCGAAAGTCACCGATCTCATTATTGAGCGCCATGATGAGGGCTTTATTGTTCATGCAACGATCTATGCAACGTCTGATGCTACGGCGTCGCAGCGCGATGACTTGGAACAACAACTCAACCGTGTGGTTGGCCTACCGGTAGCGTTGCGGGCAACTGTTCTCCGAGCGATCTTATTGCCCGACCGTGGTGATGTGTTGTTGCCTACGCCAGACTTGAATGAGCCGTAGCGGTGTTTGGAGGGGTGGTGTCTTGAACCAGAGAACTGGCCCAAGACACCATGAGAACAACCGTGAACGTGATCTGCGGTTTACGGCTTTTTGCTATCGCCCTTGGCTAAGCTAGCGCGGATGAGGTCACGGTTCATGCGAGCGATAAATTCAAGCCCAATTTCTTTGGGGCAAACGGCGGAACATTCGCCGATATTGGTACAGCCACCAAAGCCCACTTCGTCCATCTTATTGACCATGCGCAACACGCGATCATCACGTTCGACCTGTCCCTGTGGCAACAAGCCCAGGTGACCGATCTTGGCCGACGTAAAGAGCATTGCGGAGGCATTGGGACAGGCAGCGACACAGGCGCCACAGCCAATGCAGGAGGCCCCATCCATTGCCTTGTCGGCATTTTCCTTGGGGATAGGGAGTGAATTGGCATCGGGGGCGCTCCCAGTAGATACTGAGATGTAGCCACCAGCTTGGATAATCATCTCAAAAGCGTTACGATCAACCACCAAGTCCTTAATAACCGGAAAGGCTTTGGCACGCCATGGTTCAATCGTAATGTCGGTAATACCTTGCTCTTTAAAGACGCGCATGTGGAGCTGGCATGTAGTCGTTTGATCCGGCCCATGGGCAATCCCGTTGATCATCAAGCCACACATACCGCAAATACCTTCGCGGCAGTCGTGGTCAAAAGCGATGGGGTCTTCATTTTTCTCGATCAGTTTCTCGTTCACCACGTCGAGCATTTCCAGAAATGACATATGCTCGCTGATGCCTCGAGCCTCTTCCACATAGGTGACAAACCCACCGGAATCCTTGCTGCTCTTCTGTCGCCAGACATGAAGAGTCAGGTCCATCGTGTCATGACTCATTCGTTGTGCTCCATCCTATTTGTAGCTCCGCTGGCTCGGAATGACATATTCAAAGATCAACGGTTCCTTATGCAAGTTGGGGCGGCTGACATTGCCCGAGTATTCCCATGCTGCGGCATAGGAGAAGTTTTCGTCGTCGCGTTTGGCCTCACCATCAATCTGGCTCTCCTCGCGGAAGTGACCACCGCACGACTCTCGGCGTTCCAGGGCATCCAGACACAGCAATTCGGCCAGTTCCATAAAGTCGGCAACGCGTGATGCCTTCTCGAGTGACTGGTTCAATTCTTCGTTTTTGCCAAGAACACGGACATTCTCCCAAAATTCTGAGCGAATCTCGGGGATTCGTTTAAGCGCCTGTTTCAACCCAGCTTCGTTGCGTGACATCCCACAATTATTCCACATGATGTCGCCCAGTTCGCGGTGGAATGAGTCGACTGAACGTTTGCCATTGATTGAGAGCAGACGTTTCATGCGCGTTTCGACTTCGACTTCGACTTCGCGGCAAGCGGGATGATCGGTGGATACTTTGGGCAGCTTGGCCTGAGCCAGGTAGTTGCCGATAGTATAGGGCAAAATAAAGTAGCCATCGGCCAGACCTTGCATCAGGGCACTGGCACCGAGGCGGTTGGCCCCGTGATCGGAGAAGTTGGCTTCACCGATGACAAATAAGCCAGGGATGGTGCTCATCAAGTTGTAATCGACCCACAGGCCACCCATCGTATAGTGGATAGCGGGGTAGATACGCATGGGCACTTCATAAGGATCTTCTCCAGTGATGCGGGCATACATATCGAAGAGGTTGCCGTACCGTTCAAAAATGGCCTGTTTACCAAGACGCTTAATCGCATCGGCAAAGTCGAGGTAGACGCCAAGACCGGTATCGCCGACACCGCGTCCTTCGTCGCAAACATATTTGGCGTTGCGTGAAGCAACATCACGGGGGACGAGGTTGCCAAAGCTGGGATAGCGCTCTTCGAGGTAGTAATCACGTTCACCTTCTGGTATCTCACTGGCTCTGCGTTTATCACCCTGCTTGCGTGGCACCCAGATGCGTCCATCATTGCGTAGGGATTCACTCATCAGGGTGAGTTTTGATTGATAGTCACCTGCGGCTGGAATACAGGTCGGGTGAATCTGGGTAAAGCACGGGTTGGCAAAAAACGCGCCGCGTCGGTGGGCCCGCCAGATAGCCGTGGTATTGCAGCCCTTGGCATTGGTGGAGAGGTAGAAGACATTGCCATAACCGCCGGTACCCAATACGACTGCATCGGCCAGATGGGACTCGATTTTGCCAGTCAGCATGTCTCGGGTAACAATGCCACGTGCCTGACCATCAATCACAATCAGGTCAATCATCTCGCTGCGGGTGTGCATTTCGACTTTGCCGGCAGCAATCTGGCGACTGAGTGACTGGTATGCGCCAAGCAGTAATTGCTGACCAGTCTGACCACGGGCATAAAAGGTGCGTGATACCTGTGCCCCACCAAAGGAGCGGTTATCGAGCAAGCCGCCGTACTCACGGGCAAATGGGACGCCCTGCGCCACACATTGATCGATGATATCGACGCTTACCTGGGCCAGGCGATAGACGTTCGATTCGCGTGAACGAAAGTCGCCGCCCTTGACGGTATCGTAAAAGAGACGGTAGATGCTATCACCATCGTTGCGATAATTTTTGGCGGCATTGATACCGCCTTGGGCGGCGATGCTGTGTGCTCGTCTGGGGCTATCTTGATAGCAGAAACATTTGACATTGTAGCCCAGTTCACCCATTGTTGCTGCGGCTGCACCACCGGCAAGGCCCGAACCTACCACAATCACGGTATATTTTCGTTTATTGGCCGGGTTTACCAGCTTCATCTTAAAACGATGTTCATCCCATCGTTTCTCAATGGGGCCAGCGGGCACCTGTGATTCAAGCGTCACAGCCGTATATTCGGTGGTTCGTCGTACTCCCACCTTATCTTTTGTTTCAACAGCCATAATTCTGACAATCCTCCGCTTCTAAAAACCGAACAACCCGGCAATAGACTGGAACCAGCCGGTGACTTCCACCGGAGAGAGCGCAAACAACGCATATAGGGGAATAGAGATATTGCCAATGGCAACAACCACGGCTATAAGCGTTGCCAGACCGCGCAGCACACCGTTATATTGGGGACCATTCAAGCCAAGGGTCTGAAAGATACTCCATGCTCCATGATAAATATGCATAGAGAGAAAGATCATCGCAATAATGTAGATGATCGCTGGAATACCCATAAATTCCTGAAAGCCACGCACCACATTGTTAAACACTTCGCCATACACAAAATCTGAATGGGCCACACCAATAGTGAAGTGCATCAGGTGGTAAATGACGAAGAGTAAGACTGCAATGCCTCCCAGTAACATCATACGCGAAGCAAAGTTGGCCTGTACATCTTTGCGTTGTTTATACGCAACAGGACGCCCCCGGCTCGCCATATGCGATAGTTGCATTGCGGTGTAGATGTGGAGCAAAAACGCAGCCAGCAGTGCAATGCGGAAGAGCCAGAGGACTTGCTCTTCGGCGAAGAGTGGATCACCCAGTGTTTTGAGTCCCTCAGCATAATGATCCAGTTGCTCCTGCCCAAGAAAAATCTTGAAATTTCCCCACATGTGAACAACCACATAGAAGAGAAGGAACGCACCGGTTAATGCCATGACGACCTTTTTGCCAATCGATCGTTGGTAGAAAGACGCAATACCCGTCATTCTCATGTTCCTTTCTAGCATATCCTTTGTAAATCATTGGCAGGTAGGCCCATACACCTGCTCTCATACCCATATATCATAGGAATAGAAACGTATTCTCTTACACCTGTAAGCATTGAGTCGCCAATACCCCGACTATGCAACGCTGGTTTTGCATGCCATGTCGCCAGTTGCCTCCGTCATACCAATCGCCGGGCAGCGATGACCCCGGTAACAAGAGCGTAAGGAATATATGTAAATAATAGATCATAAAAACAAATTTGTCCAGAAGAATATTTTTTTGCATTTTCTGACATCATGTTCCGTGTAGCAGATACAAAGCAGATACATCCCTGATAGTTGTCTCTCGAGGAGAGACCGGGAAAGGGATGGCTATTTGTTTGAACGGGCACACGAAGTCTATTGCTCAGGAGCAACCAGCAGGTGGAGAACACACGACATTTCGGATCATGGTCCGTTCTTGTCGTGTGTTCGTTGCAGAAAGCAAACGACAGGGAAGGAACGGCTGCTGGATAAGCAGTGCCCCTCACGCTACCTGGCGCAACCAGGTATCCCATCATGCGTCTTTATCCCAATCTAGTCCATCGAGAGTTTGACCTTGGCGCCAAAGCTCTTTTCTTCTTTGTCAGGGAAGTAGGTCAGGCATGCCGCGTCGATCAAATCGGCATTAAGCGTGGCTGACTCCATGTTATAGCGTGAAATAGACAGGATCTGGTCAAGAATATCGCGTGGCTGACACATACGAAATGGTCTTTTTTCTGGTTCATACCATTTTTTGACCAGGTAATCGATGCCCCGGTCATCGTAGGGTACTTTGCGTATTTTGCACATGATTTTCCAGATATCACGCCACTGTCGTTCGGTCGGGTCAATGATCTCAAATTTAAATTTAATCCGGCGTAAGAGGGCATCATCACCAATCTGATTGGGATCCAGATTCGTCGAGAAAATGGTTAGCTGATCGAAAGGTATCTGAATTTTCTGGCCGGTGACCATAGTAAGATAATCATACCGTTTCTCAAGCGGGACAATCCAGCGGTTGAGCAAGAAGAAGGGATTGACTCGTTGACGTCCAAAGTCATCAATCAAGAAGATACCACAATTGGCCTTCATCTGAAACGGTGCTTCATACACCTGTGATTTTTCGTTGTAGGTCAGGTCCAGCGCTTCAAGGGTGAGTTCACCACCAACAATCACCACGGGTCGGCTAATGCGGATCCAACGCCGGTCAAATTCAACTTCTTCGGGGGGTGGTCGTTTGGGTAGCTCATGGACGATAGGATCATACATTTTGATCATCGAGCCGTCGGCTTCGATGGTATAGGGAATATAGATAGCATCACCGAGCAACAAGGCAATCCGCTCAGCAATGGTGGTTTTGCCATTGCCAGGGTAGCCAAAGAGCATCATCGAAGAGCCAGAATTAACCGCCGGGCCGGTCATATTGAGGATTGATTCATCCATAATCAGGCCATCAAACGCATCACGAATGTTGCGACGGGTGACCTGCACGCTCTTGATTGTCTGGGCTTTGACCGATTTAATCCACTCGCTCAGAGGCACTGGTGCTGCACCCCAATAGGATGTTTTGAGGATGGCGTCGGCAGCGGCCTGGTTACCGCGCGGGGTCAACACATATTCGTAGTTAATATCGCTATAGCCTTTTTGACCAGCAATCTCCAGCAACTGGACATCACGCATCTCAGCAAAGAGTGGTTCAATCACTCCATACGATAACTTGAGTGTTTCGGCGATGAACGCGCCAGTTGCTCGCCCCATGTTATACAACGCACGTAAAATTAACTCGGTTATCAGCGTGCGGTTCAGGCCCGTCTCTTCTACTGTGGTTGGCGGGGGTGGTAGGAACGAGTTAAACACCTGTGGCCGGGCTTCTTCTTCGGTGGGAGGGGGATCGCCCAGAATTTGCACGTTGCGTATATCGACGCCCTGTTGGCGAGCTTCGGCAATCAGTTGCTCGAGATCTTCACGGTGAAAGTTCAGATGTAAAAGCGCATCAGTATCGTTCAGACGGCTTGCTTCTTTAATGCATTCATATAACGCACGTGCTACCACATATTTTACGCCATCTTCATAAATATGATGGAGATAGTCTGGCATACGAACATAACAATCACGGGGATGTTCAGGGATACTGCGCATTTTTTCATATGATTGTTGATCCATGAGGAAGCGCATAGCAATAAACCTCTCATACGAAATCGTTGTCTGCACCTGCCGGCAGCTCAACGAATAGTGAAGAGCCTGCTTAAAAACGCAACGTTGTCGAGACAACATCACGACTTACATATTATAGCATAGTTTGCCGTTTTGTTCATGCTGCAAACGACAATGAATTGGGCAACGATGTTGTATTCTACCTAATGGCAAGCATCGATATACGACGTAGGTGCGGCTTACAGCAAGCGCTCCGAGTCGCGCACGCGCCAGGGGTTAGACCGTAGGCGCGGCTTGACGCCGCGTAAGCTATCCACCGCAGGGAGCGCTGCGTCGGAGCGAGACCGTAGGCGCGGCTTGGAGCAGCGTCACCTATCTACCGCACGGAACGCATGCCGTAGGTGCGTGCTTGTAGCCGCACGCGCTCCGCGTCATAGCCAACTGGTTGAAGCGATGGGTACAGCACACTGATGCTGCAAAAGCGCGTCTGATTTCTTCGTTTGCGCGTCTGCAAGCCACGCCTACATCACTGCCAGGGCTGGGTCCCTACTCGTCAAATCAACAAACATGGTTACAACACGCGTCGCAACACAAGCAGCCTTGCCCAGTCTGGCAAGGCTGCTTACAATCGAGAGAAAGAGCAATCTTATCGCCGCGTCTTCTTTTTGCCTTTGGACGGAGCGGCCGGTGTTGCTGGGACACTGCGCCCACGCTGGGTCGTGGTGCGCTGTCGCCTGGGACACTGCGCCCACGCGCTTTTGCCGGTGCTGGTGTTTCGTCGGTCGGCGGCGCTTCAGGCGCATCGCTGGTTGCTACCGCGTGGGTCGTTTCGGTCTGGCGCTCACCATTCGATACCGCCGATACCGCGCTCTGGTTTTGCAACGAGACAACCATGGCATCGGATGCGGTTACTGCTGTACCTACTGGTTCCAGGGCAACCGTTTCCTCTGTTGCATCGGGTGATATGTCTCCTATGGCCTGATTGTTCTTGGGATCGAGTGCCAGACCAAAATGATACTGCGTTACCTTGGCGCGATAGGTGGTTTGAAGGAAAAAGCTGCGCACGACCGTCTCATCAATCCTATCGAGCAGCGCTGCAAACATGCGGTAGCCCTCGGTTTGGTATTGTACCAGCGGGTCACGTTGACCAATCGCCTGTAAGCCAATCCCCTGACGCAGATCATCCATATCGGTCAAATAGCGTTGCCACTCTTGATCCAACTGGGCTAGAATGAGGTTTTGCTGATAGCGTGCCATGCTTATCCTGCCGCCCCGTAGGGTTGACCGCCAATCATCAAAGACCTCATCGATCATGTCGGACAGGAATTCCAGAAGCACATCATCCGGTAACGCCTCGATGACCGTTATCCATACGTCTCTCGTGTTGGTATAGAAATCATGCAACATGGTCTCATACTCTTGCTTTTTGAGGAGCGTTGAGCGTTGCAACACCGGTTCGATCTGTGCATCAAGATGGCGTTGTGCCTGGGTCATCCACGGTTGCCATTGATCTTCGCGCAGAGCAGACATCAAGCGAGCAAGCATAAAGTTGTAATAGATACGATAATTGGTAGCATATTGCTGACGTTCGGCCGATGCAATGGCTGACCAACGCATAAAATCCGGTGCCTCAGGCAACATCGGCATCACGCGGTTGATTTCACGGGCGAGCAACTCTGTATGATAGCCCCGTGCCCGATTGTCCTTGACCATGGTTTCTAGGGTGCGTTGCAGCTGATCTGCCGACATCTCTTGCAGGTTCGTGGGATCATAGGACTCAAGATCGGGCAGCAGCGGCGAGAGCCGTCGCTGGACCAGACGGCCATTGATGTCATCGGTAATGGGTCGGGTTGACTCGGCAATTGCCAGGTTGATCTGTTCATGCATCCAATTTTCATAGTTCTCACGGTAGCGTGATACGAGCTTTTCAAACTCATGATCAAACAGCTCTTTGATCTGTTCTTCCAGGCTATCTTCGTTGCTCTCGTGCCACCAGTCATACACCAGACGCTCCAGTTTGCGCAGGTCCTGGTCTTTGCTTGGGTAGCTCAATGCCTGTAATTGCGCCTCAGCATCGTCTGGGAGAGCGATCATGGTGCGTAACTCGGCAACCAGCAGCCGCACGGGTTGTTGTTGTTCAATCTGTTCGTGGATAATCGGTTGGAGCAGGTTCGGCAGCGTCTGTTCATCATCTGTCTGCACGGCAACCAGATCAACGTCTTGCAGGGTAGCACTGGGCAACAGCTGCTGCAAGCGTTCCTGGAAGGTTTGATCCGCCTGCTCAATGGCCGCACGTAGTTCTGCCAGCACCCAGTCCTCAAACTGAACCATATAACGGTCGAGCAAGGCAACCAGATTTTGGCGCATCTCAGCATCGGGTGTTGCATCAGTATAGGCCTCGTACCAGGCCAGCACCTGGGTTTCGGCTGGCGTTCGGCTACAGGCTTGCAACTGGGTTTCGGCATCTTCTGGCAATTCCAACAGATCAGCAAGGTCATCTACCAACAGGGTGATGTGAGCGTGTTGCTTTTGTTGTTGCTCAATATGGTAGCTCAGGCTTTCAGCCAGGGTATCGTTCGCATCGTGCTCGCGGACCCTGGCAACGGTCAATTCGGTTTCGGGCAGCAATTCATCAAGACGGGCCTGTATCGCATCATTGGCCGTGGTGATGGCAGTGCGTACTTCATTGAGCACCCACCCTGGGTAATGGTACAGGTACCGGGCGATAAGGTCTTCTAATGCCTGTTGGTCTTCGGCACCTTTGAGAATGCGCCGGCGGCGGGTATAAATCACCTCACGCTGTCGGTTCATCACGTTATCGTAATCAACCGTATGTTTGCGCATATCAAAATTGTAGCCTTCGACCCTTGCCTGGGCACTTTCGATCTGTTTGGTCACCAGACGCGATTCAATTGGCATGTCTTCATCAATGCCCAGGCGATCCATCACGCCTTTGACTTTATCGATATGACCAAAGCGCCGCATCACATCATCATCGAGCGAGATAAAAAAGCGCGATGAACCGGGATCGCCCTGACGACCAGCACGACCGCGCAACTGGTTGTCAATGCGCCGTGAGTCATGGCGTTCGGTGCCTATCACGTGCAAGCCACCGGCCTCAATCACCCGCTGGTACTGTTCCCGGCATGTCTTCTGAATCGCCAGCAGATCATCGATACATACAGGCTGCAACCCAGGCGTTTCGTTAACCAACTGCTGTGCCGCTTCAAGGTTGCCTTGTAAGGTCAGCTGAACCAATTTGGCGCGGGCGAGGTACACCTGATCAAAGAGTTTGCCGGCCACAAAAAGATGATATTCATCGCGGCGGCTACCATGACGATAGGCCAGTTGATGGTAGGTGTTATAATCATGCACCAGATTTTGCAGCAGGGCAATGCATGATTCATCCAGATCATCAATCTGGTTGACCAGTTGTTGCGCTGCGTTGGTATCGTTGCGGAGCACCAGCCAGACAAGTTCACGCTTCTGTTTCGGCGATGCAGCACTGTGTGCCAGCCCAGAGCCTACCAGATAGTTCCGTACATAATCGTGATGGCGTCGCTGGACTTCGGTGATACGTTCTTCGGGCAGCTCGAGCTTGCGCAGGAGATCCCGCGATTCGGCGGCATCACCACGTAAGATCGCAGCAATACATTGCTCTTGATAGTGTTTACCTTTTTTGGTGCTGGTCTGTCCCCGTTTATCTAAGATAGTACGAATAAGAGCACGGTATTCAATGCGCAAATATTTGTTCATGCTGCCCATCTGCTTCTGATACTGGTCTTCAAGATGGCGCATCGCTTCGAGCAGATCATCGGTAAGCTGCCCATTGCTTTCACGTATGAGCTTTTGCAGCTGGGTCTCTTGCCGCGAGATAAAGAGCAGATGCGCTGCCTTTTCGAGGAGTTCGCGTGAGCAGCCATGCTGTTCCAAATAACGGGCAGCCAATGCCTCAACATTGCCACCCAGCAGAATATCAGTCCCACGACCAGCCATATTGGTCGCAATTGTTACAGCTGAGGGCTGGCCTGCCTGGGCAATAATGCGGGCCTCCTGTTCGTTGTGCTTGGCATTGAGTACTTCATGGGCAATCTTCTCTTTGCGCAAAACGCTACTGAGGCGCTCGGATGTTTCGACCGATGTGGTACCGACCAGCACGGGGCGACCATGGCTGACACAATCACTAATCTCGCTGATCAACGCACGGAATTTGGACTCTTCTTTGCCATAGATCGAATCGGTGATGTCTTCCCGCACGACCTCACGGTTGGTGGGAATGATCACGACATCCAGTTGATAGATTTTGCCAAACTCTTCCCGTTCGGTATAGGCAGTACCCGTCATCCCTGCCAGTTTGTCATACAACCGGAAGAAGTTTTGAAAGGTAATCGTCGCATAGGTCACCTGTTCACGCCGCACCTCAACGTTTTCTTTGGCCTCAATGGCCTGGTGCAGTCCATCGCTCCAGCGACGCCCTGGCATCATACGGCCAGTGTGCTCGTCAACAATGACCACTTCTTTATGGTTTGTGACAACATACTCTTTATCGCGCTCATACATAAACTGGGCTTTGAGCGCATTCTCCAGATAATGAGTCAGGTCGCTGTGTTCCGGGTCATAGACACTCTCACCCTCTCCGAGCTCTTCAATACGCTGTTCTACTCGTTCAAGCCCTTTTTCAGTCAACATTACACTACGGCTCTTGAGATCGATCAGCACATCGCCATCAGGTTCGGCCCCCTTACTGACTTCATCGGGCGTAACGCTGCTCTTCTGCAAATTCAAACTGCGTACCAGTCGGGCAAAACGGCCGTACTGTCTGCTCGATTCACTGGCTGGCCCGCTGATGATCAGGGGGGTGCGGGCTTCATCAATGAGGATATTATCGACTTCGTCAATGATGGCGTAGTGGTGCCCGCGCTGGACCATCTGCTTCAGGTTTTGCACCATATTGTCACGCAGATAGTCGAACCCAAATTCATTGTTGGTGCCGTAGGTGATGTCGGCGGCATAGGCCTCGTGGCGGGTACACGGGCGCCAGTGAACCAGGCGCTCATCATCAAGCGAAGCGGTGGGATCGACATACTCCGGGTCGAACAGCGCCGAGTAGCTATGCGCAATAAAGCCGACACTCAAGCCCAGATGATGAAAAACCGGCCCCATCCAGCCAGCATCACGCCGAGCCAGGTAGTCGTTCACCGTCACAAGATGACAGCCCTGGCTCTCAAGCGCATTGAGATAGAGCGGCAAAGTTGCGACCAGGGTTTTCCCTTCACCTGTCTTCATTTCAGCAATATTGCCCTGATGCAGCACAATGCCACCAAGCAACTGGACATCGTAGTGGCGTAAGCCAATTGTCCTCCGGGCAACTTCACGCACAGTGGCAAAGGCTTCGGGCAACAGGTCATCAGTCGTTTCTCCGTTGCTCAAGCGTTCACGAAAGATATCGGTCTGCTCACGCAATTGCGCCAGCGTTTTGGCCTGCATGGTCTCTTCAAAGCGGTTAATCTGCTGAACCATTGGCTCAACCGAGCGTACCGCCTTTTCATTGGTATCGCCAACCAGTTTACGTAAAAAATTCATCATTGCTTTGACTCCATCACGTTTACTTTCTCTTTTTACGCTCTTCTCAGTCCAATATGCTCCTGAGTACGCTCTCTCCAATCCATTCCCACATCATTATATCATGAGCGGTCTTGTTCAAAGCGACACAACATTCACGGATTACCTTGTCTTTTCGACAGATCCGGTTGCAATCGGAACACCAACCAGATTGCCCCATTCGGCCCAACCACCATCATAACAGCGCACATTGGGAAGATTGAGCCGATACGTCAGCAGAAACCAGGCGTAACTGCTCAATACACCGACCAGACAATAGGTGATAATCGGTTGCTTGTCGGTCAGGCCCTGGCTCGCAAACACTGCGGCCAACTCATGGGCAGGCTTGAATGTATGATTCTCCTGGACCAGCAACGACCATGGCACATGGATCGCTCCTGGAATATGTCCTTGCCGCTGCGTCGTTACGCCAAAGGAAGATGCTGCCTGTTCACCACGGTACTCAGCTTCACTGCGCACATCCACTAGCACATTGCTCGGTTGCATAACCTGCTGCAAGACATCGTGGCGCAATGCACGCACTGTCTGATTCGTTGCAGCGGGTACTGGATAGGTTGTGGCGGCATAATCGGGTATACTCCGGGTCAAGGGGCGTGCTTCCGCCTGCCAGGCCATGCGACCGCCATCCATGATACAGACCCGCCGATGACCAAACCAGTGCAAGACCCAGAAGGTATACACGGCCCACCAGTTATACTGGTCACCATATAGGACGATGGTGGTGTCTGATTGGATGCCTCTGGTGGACAGCAATTTGGCGAATGTTTCGCGGTCGATATAATCGCGGCGAATGGGATGGTGTACATCAGTCAACCAGTCGATTGACACGGCACCGGGAATATGACCGGTGGCATACAGCAGGCTATCTTGATTGCTCTCAACCAATCGAACATCTGGATCGTCCAGATGATCCGCAATCCAACTGGTCGTGACCACTATCGGCTGATCACGCTGTACATTGATCATTGCTACCTCGCTGTTTATGTATTGTTGGAAATATCATCGCGTGTATTGTACACGAGTCTGGCATGTTGCATGTTCATCATAATTGTCAGGCACTATGGTACAATACCTCGTAAATGATGTTTGTGCTGTGTGATCAGCCCATGTTTTGATACAGATAGGAAGTGTATGACGAATCAACCAGCTCTTGATCCGCAATTCTTTTCCCAACAGCCGGATTGGTATAAAGATGCCATTATTTATGAAGTCCATGTTCGTGCGTTTGAAGATAGTGATGGTGATGGTATTGGTGACTTTAAGGGACTGACCAACCGACTCGATTATCTGCGTGATCTGGGGATTACGGCGATCTGGTTGCTGCCTTTTTCACCCTCGCCATTGCGTGATGATGGCTATGATACAGCTGATTATATGGCCGTCCATCAAAATTATGGGCATATTGATGACTTTAAGATATTTCTGGATGAAGCTCATAAACGTGGATTATATGTTATCACTGAACTGGTACTCAACCATACCTCTGATCAACATCCCTGGTTTCAACGGGCACGGACCTCACCACCAGGGAGCTCCTGGCGTGATTTTTATGTCTGGAGTGAGACCCCGGACAAATATAAAGAAGCCCGTATTATTTTTACGGATACGGAAAACTCAAACTGGGCCTGGGATCCGATTGCCCGAGCCTACTACTGGCACCGTTTCTTTTCGCATCAGCCCGATTTGAATTTTGATCATCCGGAAGTGCGCCAGGCACTGCTCGAAGTGGTGGATTTCTGGTTTAATCTCGGCGTAGATGGCCTGCGTCTGGATGCAGTTCCCTATTTGTATGAACGTGAGGGCAGCAACTGCGAAAACCTGCCTGAGACGCATGCCTTTCTCCAGGAACTACGCGCCCATGTTGATGCACGCCACGCCAATCGCATGTTGCTGGCTGAGGCGAACCAGTGGCCGGAAGATGCAGTGGCCTACTTCGGTGAAGGCAATGAATGTCAGATGTCCTTTCATTTCCCGTTGATGCCGCGACTCTTTATGTCGGTCTGGATGGAGGATCGTTTTCCTATTATTGATATTATGCGTCAGACGCCAGCAATTCCTGATAACTGCCAGTGGGCCGTCTTTTTACGCAACCACGATGAATTAACCCTGGAAATGGTCACTGATGAGGATCGTGACTATATGTATCGGGTTTATGCCCAGAATCCCCAGGCACGCATCAATGTTGGTATTCGGCGGCGACTCTCGCCACTGTTGGGGAATCACCGTCGGCGGATTGAGTTGCTCAACGGTTTACTCTTCTCGATGCCAGGGACACCGGTCATCTATTATGGCGATGAGATTGGTATGGGCGACAATATCTACCTGGGTGATCGCAATGGTGTGCGTACTCCCATGCAGTGGAGTCCTGACCGCAATGCTGGCTTTTCACGCGCCAATCCGCAACAGCTCTATCTGCCTATTATTATCGATCCTGAGTACCACTATGAAGCGGTCAATGTCGAAGCACAGCAAAATAACACGCACTCCTTATTGTGGTGGATGCGACGCTTGATCGCGCTACGGAAGCGTTTTAAAGCGTTTGGCCGTGGGTCTATCGAGTTTTTGCAACCTGATAACCGCAAAGTGCTGGTCTTTATGCGCCAGTATGAAGATGAACAGATTATGGTGATTGCCAACCTGTCACGGTTTACCCAGGCGGTTGAGATTGACCTTTCGGCGTATAATGGCATGGTGCCGGTGGAGATGTTTGGGCGCACGCGCTTTCCACCAATTGGCGAATTGCCCTATTTTCTGACTCTGGCGCCGCACACGTTTTTCTGGTTTTTGCTTGAGCCGCAATTGATTGAGGATGTTGCCGGAAAGCCTCATTGGGAGCATTTACCGGTAATTGCCGGTGGTGAAACCTGGGATACCATCATCCGTGGCGATAAAATGGCCCTGTTAGAGGCCGTGTTGCCCGGCTATATTCGCGGACGCAGGTGGTTTGGCGGTAAGTCACGCGTTATTCAATCGGTGCAGATCACCGAGTCTATTGCCATGCCGCAAAACAACCAGGAGGGTGCCTACCTGACCCTGATCAACGTTCGTTTTACCGAAGGTGACCCGCAGATATATGCACTACCGATTACGTTTGCAACAGGTGAACGGGCAGCGAGCGTCCAGCACAATATTCCCCAAACAGTCATTGCACTGCTCAAACTGAAAGGCCAGGATGAACCAGGTGTGCTGTACGATGCCCTGTGGGACCGCGATTTTTCGTGGTTACCGCTCTATGCCATGGCTGAACAGCGACGGTTTAAGGGGCTTCATGGTGAAGTGATTGCCTCTACCACCAATACGTACACGTCGATGATTGGGGATGCACGTGTTGATGAACTTGAGCCTTCCCTCGTTCGGGGTGAGCAGAGCAACACATCGGTCATTTATGGCGACCGTTTTATTATGAAGCTCTTTCGGCGGGTCGAGCCTGGGATCAATCCTGATCTGGAGGTTGGGCGCTTTTTGACCGATGAACAACATTTTGCTAATACGCCGCCGGTTGGTGGAGCACTTGAATATCGCAAGGGGAAGGATGATCCGGCAACCCTTGCTATTTTACAGGGTTTTGTGCCCAATGAGGGCGATGCCTGGGTCTATACGCTAGATACGCTGGGGGGCTATTTTGAACGCATTTTGTCGGAATATTATGCCCCATATGGAATTGAGCTACCCACCCAATCACTGCTGCAACTAGCGACCGAAGAGGCACCTCCGCTGGCGTATGATATGATCGGGCCATACCTTGAGTCGGCCCGTCTGCTGGGACAGCGTACCGCTGAAATGCATCTTGCGCTGTCAGCGAGTATCACCGATCCGGCGTTTGCCCCAGAGGAATTTACGTCGCTCTATCAACGCTCAATTTATCAGACGATGCGTAGTCAGGTCGGGCGGATCTTTCAAACCCTGGGTAAAGTCATTCACCAGTTGCCGGCTGAAGCGCAAGAAGATGCCCGACGGGTCCATCAGTGCGAAAATACCTTGCTCAGCTGCTTTCAGCAGATTCTCCAGTTCAAAATTCAGGCGGTTCGTATCCGTTGCCATGGGGATTATCATCTGGGGCAAATCTTATATACCGGCAACGATTTTATGATTATCGATTTTGAGGGGGAACCGGCAAAATCGCTCAGTGAACGGCGACGCAAACGCTCGCCCCTTACTGATGTGGCGGGGATGTTGCGCTCGTTCCATTACGCTGCCCACACGGCACTCTTCCACGAGATCGAGGCCGGTCTGGTTCATCCGGAGAATGTGCCACCGTTACAACGCTGGGCGCAGTTCTGGTATATCTGGGTATCCACCACATTCCTCAAGTCCTACCTAGATACCACGCATCAAGCCGTTTTTCTGCCCCGTTCGCAGGAAGAGATGCAGGCCCTGTTACAGGCGTATTTGCTCGATAAAGCAGTCTATGAGCTGGGCTACGAACTGAATAACCGACCGCATTGGGTACGTATTCCCCTCTGGGGTATTGCTCAGTTGCTTGAGGAAGCAGTATAGCTTCTGCCGAATGGGATTGGAATGCAATTGATGTGGTGGTGTCGTGATGCACTGTACACCACCACATAGTGTGTTGTCTTTTACCAAAGCATTGTTTGGGATGATTGATGGTCGAATCCAAAAGGAAGATAATGTCGATTAAAGAACCTGATGCACCCTTTGCTTTGTACCAATTATGGTATCCATCGAATCTGTTGAGTCTGGGCCGGCTGATGTCGCTTATCCCTGCGTTGATCTATCTCCGGCGACCAGATGGTCACTGGCAGGCTGGTACGATTGTCGGAACAGCGATGCTCACCGATGCGATTGATGGCCGCATTGCCCGCTGGCGCGGCGAAACGACACGGATCGGTGAGATTATTGATGCGCTTGCGGATAAAACGATGTTGAATGTGCTGGCTGTTGCATTAACCCAGACGCGGGGCTTTCCCCGTTGGATGATGCGTTTGATTCTGCTGCGTGATGCTGCTATTCTGCTGGGCGCATTGCTGATCTATCTGCGTCGTGGCAGCTTTCCCAAAGCCAGATCGGCGGGACGCGCCACGACGGCTACGATGACCGTCACTATGCTGCTGTATATCGTTGATGGTCCACGCAGCGGTCAGCCAGCACTGTATGTTGCCTTGTTGCCATTTGGTGCTTCGATTGTCGATTATATTCCCTATTTTGTGGGGCATCTGAGCGTTTGAGCGTTTAAGCGATCTGAGCGTTTGAGCACTTTTTGAGCGTTTAAGCGATCTGAGCGTTTGAGCGCTTTTTGACCAACTACCTTTCTTGCAGGAAACTGCGAATCATTAACGCAGCGGTGGCACCTTCGCCGGCGGCAGAGGCGGCCTGTTTGGTTGAGCCGGCCCGCACATCGCCCGCGGCAAACAGGCCGGGCATATCAGTCATCAGGGTCTTGTCGGTTACGACAAAGCCAAACCGGTCAACTGTGACGCTCTCTTTGACCAGTTCGTTGTTGGGGCTGAGGCCAATGAAGACAAATACGCCATCCGGGTGGAGCTCGCTGGTGTCACCAGTGGCGCGGTCTTCGACGATGACTGCTTCCAGACGGGGCGAACCGCGAAATTCCTTGATGCTGTGGTTGACTGTCACGCTCATATCAGAGCGTGCAGCGACTTTGTCTTGCAAAATCTGGCTGGCCTTGACCTGCGGTTGAAATTCGATAATATCGACCTGACGGGCAAAGCGGGTGAGGAAAAGACCCTCTTCAAAACCGCTGTTGCCGCCACCAATGACCAGCACATGCTTCCCTTTGTAAAACGCACCATCACAGGTTGCGCAGAAGTGAATGTTGCTGCCGATCAAGTCGTCTTCACCGGGGACATTCAGTCGGCGATAGCTGGCCCCGGTTGCTAACAAGATCGTATACGCGCCATACTCTGCGCCATCGGCGGTTTTGACACAGAGGTAGGGACATTCGTTGTTCATGGCAACGACGAGTTGGGCTTGAATGATTTCGACACCAAAACGAGTGGCCTGACGTCCCAGGCGAGCAGCAAATTCGGCACCGGCAATGCCTTCGTCAAAGCCGGGAAAGTTATCGAGCACCTGCGTTATGCCGGTTTGCCCGCCCAGGCCGGCACGTTCAATCACCAGCGTATTGACGCCCTCACGGGCCAGATAGATTGCCGCAGTCAAGCCGGCCGGACCTGACCCAACGATGATCGTGTCGTAAAAAGCTCGTTGCGCTCGTGTTGTCAGTCCGAGTTGGCGTGCCAGGTCGGCATTGCTGGGTTCGGCCAGGATCGTGCCATCGGGGAAGACAATGGTGGGCACGACGCGCTTGCCGTGGTTCACCTCTTCCACAAACGCAATGGCTTCGGGGGTTTGTTCTATATCGATATTGATATAGGGGACACGGTGCTCGCCTAGAAATTGCTTGGCCCGTTTGCAATCGGGGCACCAGACAGTGCTGTAAATGGTGATCTGTTCCGGTGGTCGATCAATCATCGTGATAGGTTCTCCTTGATGGTTGCTGTTTCGATTTCTCCACGGTGTGCTGTTGTTGTTTTAGCCGTGGCCTTTCTGTTCAAAATCAACAAAACGATAACCGACACCACGTTCGGTGAGAATGTAGTGTGGGTTTGATGGGTCCTGTTCGATCTTTTGCCGTAGATAGGTAATGTATAGCCGCAAATAGTGGCTTTCATCGCGGTATTCTGGCCCCCATACTTTGGTGAGTAACATGTGGTGGGTTTGGACATAGCCCGCATTTTGTACGAGGTGATAGAGGAGCCGATATTCGGTTGGGCGCAAATTCACCCGTTCGCCATCAACCAGCACTTCACGCCGGGCAAAATCAATGCTGAGACGATCATCAATAATGAGCATGGTTTGCGGTACGGGCGGTGATGCATAATGCCGGCGCAGAACTGCACGAATGCGACTGACTAACTCACGATGGCTAAAGGGCTTGCCAATATAGTCATCTGCACCCAGTTCAAGCCCGCGAATACGATCTTCTTCCTCGTCTTTGGCGGTGAGAATAAGCACCGGCACTTGCGAAAACTCACGCAGGCGTTTGAGGGTTTCAAAACCATCCATACCTGGCATCATAATATCAAGGAGCACCACATCGGGCATATCTTCACGCGTATTTTCCAGGGCATCACGACCATTGGATGCGCTCATCACGCGTGCGCCCTCAAGCTCTAAATTCATGCGCATAAAGTTCACCATACGGGCTTCGTCATCGACCACCAGAATGAGTTTGTCTTTTAATTCAGACATACGCACTTCCTCTATGGTAAACGACCAGTCAATTTCAACAACCGGTCGGGATAATCAGTAATGATACCGTCTACGCCGAGATCCAACAAACGGCGCATATCGTCGGTTTCGTTAATCGTCCATACATGAACCTCAAGGCCACGGCGGTGCGCTGCACGGATAAAGTGCGGCACTATCAGTTGGGTGCCCATCGCATATTCGGGAATCTGTAACGCCTCGAACACCGGGCTACAGGTTGCGGAGAGACGGCTCAGGTGCAACCACCAGAGCAGAGCGACTTCATCAATGGTACTCGATGTGGCAATAGCCGGGCATTCACGCCGAAATGCCTTGAGCACTGACGCTTGAATCGAGCCAACCTGCACCAGATGGGTTCGGTCAAAGTCATGAATCATCTGACAGAACGGTTTTACTATCGATGGGTCTGACGGTTTGATTTCGATGATCATAGGAGTCTGGGGAAACATGGTAAAGACTTCGGCCAGCGTAGGCACGGTGATCCCCTGATTGCGAAATGGAAAGGTTTGCCCATCATCAGTGGTCCAGGTATACCCTGCATCAAGCTGTTTGATCTCCGCCAGGGTCATATATTTGATGGATCCATGACCATTGGTGGTGCGATCAACCGTATTGTCATGCATAAGTACCAGCACACCATCGGCAGTCTGATGCACATCCATCTCAAGGGCATCAACATCCAGCGCAATGGCCTGCTCAAAGGTGTAGAGCGTTTGTTCGGGCCAGAGACCGGCGCCACCACGATGGGCAATCACCAGCGGACGGCGTTGCAGTCGGGTAAAGAAGGGATGCGCTCGTGCGCGTTGAGCCTGTGCCAGCGCACTACTATAGGCCACAATGCCGAGAAGACCGACAACAAGCGCCCCCCGAGACCAGCGCGGATGTATCCGTATACGCTTCATTGCTCGCTTGCCCCAGCATGAGACATCGGTTTCCAGTACGTCCGACCATCACTGGTACGCTGCAAAAAGCCATAATCGACAAGATAGCGGCGTAGCAAGGCCCAATCTCCAAATGTATGCCATTGATTGAGCACCTGATTGATCTCTTTTTCGGTATATTGATACCCCGTTATACCATGGGTGGCGAGGTACGCTCGTACCAGAATCTTGTCCTTATGGCGTGATGGCCAGACAACGAGCCGGGCCTGGGTATCGAGAAAACGTTTGAGTCGGATGGGTGATAATTGAGATACGTTCATAGAAGTTCGCGCGGTGGAAACCACGCCGTTTCAACGGCAGTGGAGGAAACCGCGCTCCTCCTTTCGTGCCAGACGGCATCCGCCGTCTGGTTCTCGTTCGGCTTGCCCTACTGAACAAGCCGTCATTTTTTGCAAGATACGTGCTGTATGCTTACGTCCTGCTTTCTCGCCCGAAGGCGGTAAGGTGAGCCTCGACCATGTTCAACCGGCTTGTTGCGGGCACGACACGGGTTTACTCGCATCGTCCTGGTTCATCGTGCCCGATAGGGCTTGGGGCTGGCTCGCGCACCCCAGGGTATCGTGACCGGCTGAACGGAGACTCGAAGGCCAGGTCTGGTCATACCTCGGCCTGCTCGCCGGAGCGTGCAAGCCGCCTGACTTCAGTCAGTGCGGTGTATGACGCTAGGAGTATAACACTAGGAGTATAACACACTTGCTTTGGACTTGCGTAGCAAGCACTTTGTGGTACAATATGCTTCAGCATGGCTCACACACGTTCAGATCAGCCGCTCCTATCAGGCTCGCGCACCGGTCAGGCATTGTGGGTATTGCCTCGGCAGACTGCCCATATCTGGGCATTGTTCTCGCTCGTCTTGCTGACCCTGGCGGCGTTCATAATCGTCTCGTTCTTTCGGACGGGCATTGCGATAGACGTGGGCGATTATTATGACTCTGCGTTTGTGCAGCAGTTCCACGACCGCGAGGTTGATGGTGACGGCGCCCGTCAATCATGGCCGTGGCCTGTCGATCAACGTGAACTGGTCGTGCCGGGCGGACTTCAGGGCAACTGGCTGATCACCGTGCATGCTGCTGAAGATGTACCGGGTCGTCCGCTTGATCGCATTGATCTGGTGGTCAATGATGTGCAGCTTGCCAGCCCTCATGATGAAGAACGCTTTTTCAGCGCATTTGTTCCGGTCGATATTGCCAGTGCCGATACGTTGGTCTTACGCCTGGTGCCAGACCTCTCTGGTGGGCTAGAACCGCCTACTGGTCTGGTTGGCTCGGTGAGCTTGGAACCGGCTCGGACCTACCGCTGGTCACGCGGCGAATCAAGTATCACCCTGCCGGGCCTGGGTAGCGGTGCCTGGCAACTCAGCCTGGACCTGGTAACGATGCACCCCGACCAGCAGCCGCTGGATGCACGGATTAGCGCCAATGGTGTGGTGTTGGCCCATATTCCCAATTATCCGGAGTTGCGGCGAGTGCATGTGCTGGTCCCCGCTAGCCTGATGCAGAGCGGTGATCTTGCTCTTACCCTCTCGGCCAATACGTTTGAAGACCCCCGTCCGCTCGGCATCCTGGTGTCCGGGCTTCGCGTCCAACCAGTCACCTCAGCGGCTCTATTGCTGCCCCCATGGGCCATGCTCGGTGCTACATTGGTGCTTGTTATCGGTCTCTATGGCAGTCTGGCACTGCTCCAACCCTATGCTGCGGCTGTCGCGGCGGCTCGCTGGTATCGCTGGCTGGCCTGGGGCATCAGTGTGCTGATCCTGGCGCTGGTTGTCTGGGGCTTGCTTGCCTATCGTTTCCCAACAACCTTTATGCTGCCCGGTCTGGCCCTGCTGATGCTCTGGAGTCTGGTGCTGATTCTGGTGCTGCGGCCGCTGCTCCGGTGGGCGTTTGCGACGGCCGGTGTGCCGGTGCAGACCACTTCGACCGCTCCCGATCTGCTGCAGCTCCTGATCCTTATCTTTGTTGCAGGCTACTGGATAAAGACCGCTGGGATGCTTTACCCCTACTTTATCGGGATTGATGTTGCCTGGCATATGGACCGGGTGCGCTGGATTTTGGATGGGCAACTTCCCTTGCTCTATGGTGTTGATAGCCCGATGAATGAATCGACCATGCCAGAAGCGGAGTGGGGCCCGAATCGCCCGGTGATACCGTACTCGCCCTACTTTCATATCTTTGCAACGGTCTTTGCGCTGTTGCCCTGGTCGCTTGAGTTCAGTGCCAATCTGTTCAGTGCGCTGATTGATTGCAGTCATGTGCTGATTATCGGTTTGCTCGCACGCAAGGGCGGATTGAGTCCACGCGGTGCGTTGTTGGCCGCACTGCTCTATGCGGTGCTGCCGGCCAATTTCCTGCTGCATTCCTGGGGCAATCTGCCGACCACTTCAGGGTTGTGGTGGACGTTTGTAACGACAGCCTTTGTGGTGATTGGTTGGCAGAAGCTGCATCAGGCCGGGCCATTTTTGATACTGACCCTGCTCCTGCTGGTATCATTGTTGGTGTATACGGTTTCCGGCGCTTTTATGGGTCTCTTCTTGCTGCTCTTTACCCTGGCAATAGCGCTGGTGCTCTGGCAGCAGAAACGGTTGAACCGGCACGAAGGAGATCACATCCGTGTTTTAACACGCGGCTTGATCGCACTCTGGTTGGCAACCCTGAGCGCCCTGATTCTTTCGCTGCTGATCTACTATGGTCAATATCTCCTACCGATCATTGAGCGAACAATCCCCTACTTTGCCGAGGCATTGACTGCCGACCACGAAGATATGGGGCGCACCGGTGATACGCTGCCCGACTATGCCCTGCGGCATACGCGACTGACGCTGTATGGGTTGGTGATACCAATTGGGTTGAGTATCATCTACGTCATCTGGCAATGGCTGCGTGGTAGTCAGCGTCTCGTTCCCACACAGGAAGAGCGCGGCGCCAGTGAACCACTGCATGCCTGGCTGTTGTGGGCGGCTATTGCGGGTTGGTTAGGCGTCATGCTGCTGTTTATCCCGCTTGCGTATAAAATCTCCATGGTCGATAAACATTTTTTTGTGACCATGCCATTGCTGTGTATTGCCAGCGCGGCCTTGATCGACTATAGCTGGTCATGGGGATGGGCCGCACGTGGGCCACGGTGGTCTACTATCTTTATCTGGGGTTCGCTGCGCTGACCCTGTGGCTCAGACGCATTATCGAAGTACGCCAATAATAAACCATCCTGTTGCGGTCATGCAACAAACACTCTTTTTCAGTTATAATAGAGTCTGTCAGAAAAAGAATTAGAAACCCCATCACTGATTTACCGATTCCAACGCCCCAAAGCACAGGCGAGATTCTGAATTTTTTCTGGAGCACGATATGTCAGGTGAAATAGGGTATAATAGAACAAATCATGCAGACTGCCATCCGTACGTTTCGTAACGGGCAACAAGAAAGCGAGCGAACCGATGAACCCGATACACAAACCCATACCCGTCGATCTGTTCCCAACATCGGAGAAGGAGACAGAGTACCCCGAAAGTGATGGTAAACCGATGGCCGACAATACCCTTCAGTTTGAGTGGATTGTGCGGATCAAGGAGAATCTGGAGAACCTTTTTGCCGATCACCCCGATGTCTTTGTGGCGGGCAATCTCTTCTGGTATGCGATTGAAGGCAACTGCGACGCCGTGATGTCCCCGGATGTGATGGTGGTGTTTGGTCGCCCGAAAGGCTATCGCGGCTCGTACAAGCAATGGGAAGAGGATGGAATCGGGCCACAGGTGGTCTTTGAGATTCTCTCACCGAGCAATACCAGAGAAGAGATGGGCAAAAAGTACGTGTTTTATGAGGAGCATGGAGTGTCGGAGTACTATATCTACAATCCTGGTCCCAAAAAACCGTCGTTGCAAGGCTATATCCGCCGTTCCGGAAAATTCGTACCAATAGAGAACATGGATGGCTGGAAAAGTCCCTTGTTGGGGATTACGTTTCGCTTTACCGAACAGAAACTGCGCTTGTTCCTGCCGAATGGGGAGCCATTTCAAACGCTGTACGAAATGCAGCGCGATCGTGATATCGCCCGTACAGCTCATGAACGGGAACGGCTCGCCCGCGAGCAGGCGGAACAGCAAAAGGAGCAAGAACGGCTCGCCCGCGAGCAGGCGGAACAGCAAAAGAGCAAGAACGCATCGCCCGCGAGCAGGCGGAACAGCAAAAGGAGCAAGAACGCATCGCCCGCGAGCAGGCCGAATCAGAACGGTTGAGGCTTGATCAGCGCAACGCACGACTGGAGGCGAAACTACGTGCGCTGGGCATCGACCCATCGGAGCTGAATGGCGCATAGCTGCCATGTTGCTAATGAGCATTCGTGTGGAAGAACAGACACGCGAATGCTCATGCTGTACGAATAACGATAGTCTGTCAGAACAAGAAGATGATTATCTCATACAAGGGCTCAAAAGAGAAAAGTAATGCATTTTTTGCAGAGATAGAGCTTGCGCAGCTGCAAGCCGCGCCGCCGCAGGGCGCAGCACGCTGACGCCCACACGTGCGTGCGGTGGAGCAATAGCACACTGGTGCGGTGGCGCTCCGTGTGAGTGGAGCGAAACGCGGAGCTACAAGCCGCGTCTACGTCAGTGCGCCGTGCGTGCGGTGAGCAA
>JAAURD010000298.1 GCA_012034075.1 Chloroflexaceae bacterium
CATTCGCGTTCTGGTTCGGCCGCTTTCCAATCCTCGTCTTCATCGAAAAAGGGGAGGCGCTCAGTGGCATTCGGGTCTCCCCGGCCCGTAGCGGGTGCGTCTTCTGGATCGTATGGCTCACCAGAGGCCGATCGGTCGTGGGTCGGGTCCTTTTTGCGTCTCACTGTTCTACTTCCCCTTTTTTCATTGCTCGATCACGCTGCTTAGATATGGATGGCAGACCCATGGACTAATGCATGCACTGCTTCACCGACTGCTTCATACAGGGTTGGGTGGGCATGGATAGTATGAAGCATGCTTTCCCCCGTGGCCTCATGGCTGAGTGCAATACCACCTTCGCTAATCATTTCGGTGACATGGGGGCCAATCATATGAATGCCTAGGACTTCGCCATATTGCTTTTCGGCGACGATTTTGATGAAACCGGCGCGGCTCTGGCCGAGAATACGGGCTTTGCCATTGGCCGAGAAGGGAAATGTGCCGACAGACACATCATACTCACGCTCACGTGCTTTGGCTTCGGTCAAACCAACGCTGGCAATCTCTGGGTTGCAGTAGGTGCAGGCGGGAATACGCTCGTAGTTGATGGGCTGTACGCGATGACCGGCAATATCTTCAGCGACCAGGATGCCCTCGGCGCTGGCAACATGGGCGAGCCATGGTGTGGGCACACAGTCGCCAATGGCGTAGATATTGGGCACATTGGTTCGCATATAGCTATCGACTTCGATAAAGCCACGCTGGTTCATGGCAATGCCCAGGGCTTCCATGCCAATATCATGGGTATTGGGGGTGATGCCAATGCCGAGCAGCATTCGTTCCGCCGTTATTTGCTGGGGGTTGCCGTCAGCATCAATAACGGTTGCGGTTACCTGGGTGTCGCTGCGTTCGACGTTGTCGAGCTTGGCGCCGGCCAGCACTTTGATACGGCGACGCTGGAAAACTTTGCTGAGTTCGGCGCTGACCTCTTCATCTTCCAATGGGACAATGCGTGGGAGGGCTTCGACGACGGTGACTTGCGAGCCAAAGGCACGAAACATGGAGGCGAACTCGACGCCGATGGCGCCGGCGCCAACAACCAGCAGGCTTTCGGGTACTTCGGTGAGTTCGAGCATGCCGGTTGAGGAGAGAATGCGGTCCTCATCGAAGGTGATATTGGGTATTGAGCGTGGTCTGGCGCCGGTGGCAAGGATGATATAACGGGTATTGAGGGTTTGGGCCTCGCCTTCGCTGGGCTGTACCAGCACTTCGTTGGGTGATTTGACACTGCCCTGGCCCATATAGACATCGACCTGATTTTTTTTCATCAGGAAAGCGACGCCATCACTACTCTGTTTTACGACGGTCTGTTTATGTTTCATGGCATTGGCCAGGTTAAACTGGACATTTTCGGCAATGACGCCAAAGCGTTTTCCTTCGCGTACCTCTTCGAGCAAGTCGGCACTGTGGAGCAGTGCTTTGGTGGGAATGCAACCAATATTCAAGCAAACGCCGCCCATTGGCCCACGTTCCACAATGGCGGTTTTTAAGCCGAGTTGGCTGGCACGAATAGCGGCAACGTAGCCTCCAGGTCCAGATCCAATAATCGTAACATCATAGGTGGTATCGCTCATCTTGTTTGCCTTTCACAATTTTTTTCTCTGCTATTGATCATACATGTTGAGTACTCTTTCGTCAAGCGACACAACAAACTTTGTGACGGTGTTGTGAAGATACGTTGAGGGTATCTGGTTTGCAGCGGTTATTGGCGCATGGGGTTGGTGTTGGAGGGCAGTCCAGGGTATCGTAGATGGTGTGGCTGAGTGTGTGCTGCGTGGGGAAATATCGCTGGATCTGATTCATGCCGCCGGATCCCTGGGAACCCTCCATAGCGCAAGCTGATACCAAATTCAGGTGATCACTGGTATGCGCTTTGCTCGGACGCGGAGCGCCTCGTTGCCGCTTTGGGTGCGGCGGCACGCACGCACCTCCGTCTGATATGGAATCAGGATATCGCGTATCGATGAACGCCATTTGGTATGACTGCTTGAAGCTGACGCTGACAGGCTGCAAAACTGACTTCCATCGGAACTGGTGCAGCTTCACGGTTGCGCTGTTGGCAGGTGACGCTGCAAGAGGTATAATATATTAGAATGCAGGAGTCATGGGATGCAGAGCGGGGACGGGTTCTGCAAGAAACCCATATGGCGATAGAAGAGGGTGATCGTGCTCTTGTCACTGCCGTTCTTATTGGGGCAACCGACATCATGACGGCATGTGGATAGCACGCTGGAAGCGCTTTGTTGATGAGCCGATACAGGGGCGTCTTTTCGAGGAGGAACGAACACATGGAAGGACGGAATGAACAACAGATTAGCCTGGATCATGTGCCCAGCCAGTTTGCTGAGCAACTCAAGCACCTTGGCGATACCGCGCTGACTATCACCGATGGCGGCGAAGCGGTGGGCGTGCTGCTCTCGCCACAGGTCTATGCTCGCATCCGTCGGGCACAGGCATACTTGCAGATGCTCACCATTGCCGCTGAACTGCGCTCCAGCGGCATAACGGCTGACGAGCTGACGCAGGGAACACGGGCAGAACGAGAGGCACGCGGATGGTAATCGATGCCAGTGTACTGCTGCGTGCGTTCTTCCCCGACGAACAGCAGATGCAGGCTCAGGCACTTGTGCGCGATTTTGTTACCGGGCAGCTTGGCCTGCTGGCGCCATCGTTGTTGCCCTACGAAATCACCAACGCGGTTTGGCAAGCCATTCGGCGGTCGCGGCTCACGACCGTACAGGGCGAGGCCATACTCACGGCCTTCACTGACCTGCACATCCCGCTCGCCACGGTTGGCTGGCAGCAGGTTCTGTTCCTGGCCCGCCAGTTCAACTGTTCGGCCTATGATGCTGCCTATCTGGGCCTGGCGCAGATCAGTGGGCAGTCGCTCATCACTGCCGACGAACGCCTCTACAACGCGGTGCAGCCACACCTGTCGTGGATCCATTGGCTCGGAGACTATCAGGCGGGTACGTTCACCAATGGCGAAACAACGACGGAATGACATCCCATGTCTGACACTCCGCGCTGTCCTATTGAAGCGTAGAACGGGTGCTCTGGCGTCGCCGCTATCGTCTCGCCGTCGATAGTGAGATCGCTGATCAGCGGGTCTTCGTGCTGCCAGGTGGCGGTGACGGTGTACACGCCCGTCTCGCCGGTGGCCTCGTTGTAGGCCAGCACCAGGTCGCCCACTTCCAGGCTGCTGATGGGCACCTCGCCTTCGGGCGTATGCACCAGGGTGTCGGCAGCAAAGCTGTTGCTACATCAGGCCGGGGTCAGCACATCCACATGGCCTCGTGCCGGTAAGGTCTTCATATCGGCAAATATGGCTTCAATGATGGGACGCAATGGCGTTTCGTGGGGAAACGCCATTGCCCGATTCTCCGGATCAAAACTGAACATCACGCGACGCCCTTCTTTCTCTAAGGTATGGAGATACAACACGATCCCATCCTCTGTCCAGGCAATATGATAGTATGCACTTTCTTTGACCATCTGACTCTCGTTCTTCAATTTCATCGCGGCGAGCACTGGGTCTTTGATCTTCCGCCAGTTCCGCCAGTCTTCTGGGGTCTGTGGTGTTTCAATAAACGGATGTCCAGCAGCGATGACCTGTTCCAACGTCCCAAGCACAGCATCCACGGTCAGTGGAGTGATATAGACGGGTTCGACCGCAATATATGGGCCATACTTTGCTTCCCCTTTAGCCAGAGTTGGGATATACGCGATTGCGCGGCGAGCGATGACCTCTACGGAATGTACCATACACATTCTCCTCCTTTTACGATCATGCAATATTTTTGATTCCTTTACGACATTGTCAAAGCTGGTCAAACCCCAGCGAGACACCAAGCAACGGTCTCACATGTATTCTACCTGCTATGATGGTCCCATGGCAATGATTTCAACGAGCACAGGATTGGCTCTGCTTGGTCCGTACACCCGAGCGAGACGTTGTAATGCCCGCAGCTGTGCCGAATTGACCCCGCTATCTGGGATAACCAGTTCCAGCTTTCGGCTAACGATATCAGTAGACCTGATTGTGAAACGCCCCCATCTACGACCATTGAATCGGGACACAGCATTGATATAGCGGCGTACTGTCCTACGAACTTCCGTGATACTGGATCGATAGGTGCGACTGGTGAGATCGATGCTCTTTATACTGGTGACTTCTCCGGCAACCTCATCGAAACGATCCACCGTCGGAAACGTTGCGGGCAGATTCTGGCCGAGTCGCCGCTCAATGATGATTCCACGGCTGGTATTGGGTAATTCCCACAACCCGCGATACAATGGGGCATTCGGATATTTCAGGGGATCCGGACCATAAAAAACAGGATGACTCGTCGATGTACTACTACCGCCACCGCCAAAGACCGCCTCAAACGCACAGTCCATCGCCAGGTCGAACAGCGAGAAGCTGCCCCCCAGCAGGGCCATCTCCAATGCGGTGCTGAGCGCCGATTCGCACGCCCCATACACACAGCGCACGGCCCACCCGGTGCGCCGGGCCGACTCGGCGGAGCGCATGCTGGAGCGGTGCTGGGCGCCAGTCTCGATAGCCAGCAGCCCGCTGGGGTCTACCAGGTTGACGGGGTTGTTGTGCGTGTAGGTGTATTTGTGGAGGGTGAGCGGCTCATCCAGCTGGCCAGCCCAGGGGTCTTGCGTTCAGGAAGCGCCGTCGTCGGGGTCGATACCCAGCGGGCGCGGAG
>JAAURD010000042.1 GCA_012034075.1 Chloroflexaceae bacterium
GACTCGCTCCAGGAGCTGGCTCTGCTTGCCACGACCGCCGGCCTCGATGTTGTTGCTCAGGTATCCCAAACCCTTAACCATCCATCACCCAAATACTTTATTGGCCCTGGCAAGGTGCGCGAAATCCTCAGCCTGTGTCAAGAACATGACGTTGACTTGGTCATCTTTGATGATGAACTGACACCCGCCCAGACACGCAACCTGGAAAAAGAACTCGATCTCGGTGTGCTTGATCGCACGGCGCTGATTCTCGATATCTTTGCGCAGCATGCGCATACCCACGAAGGTCGGCTGCAAGTGGAACTGGCCCAGTACCATTATCTGCTGCCCCGTTTACGCCGCCAATGGACTCACCTCGAACGCCAGACTGGTCAGGGGGGCACCTCGGCCGGTGGTGTTGTTGGTCTGCGCGGCCCTGGTGAAACCCAGCTGGAGGTTGACCGCCGACTCATCAACCGCCGGATTGCCTGGCTCAACGAGCAGCTGCGTGATGTCCATCGCCACCGCGAGATGTACCGCCAGCGTCGTCGTACCAACGGTCAGCCTATTATTGCCCTGGTTGGCTATACCAATGCGGGTAAATCGACTTTAATGAACGCTCTGACCAACGCCGGCGTTTATGTCGAAGATCAGCTCTTTGCGACGCTTGACCCGACTACGCGCCAGATTGAACTGCCCGGCGGTCAGCATGCCATGCTTACGGACACCGTCGGGTTTATTCAAAAACTGCCCACCCAACTCATTGCTGCCTTCCGCGCAACGCTGGAAGAGATGGGCGAAGCTGATGTTCTGCTTCATCTCATCGATATCACGCACCCGAACGCGGCGGAACATGCCCGCACGGTAATGGCGACGCTGGCCGAACTCAACCTGGCGCAAAAACCAGTGCTGCATGTCTTCAACAAAATCGATGCCCTGCCCACAGCAGCGTCCATCGACATCGACGCGTACCAGGCTCGTTTGAACCTGCCAGACCCGTGCATTGCCATCTCGGCACAGCAGCAACAGGGCCTGACCCAACTGCTCAGCGAAATAGCACACCTGGTCACTCAAACCATGGTCTGGCTCGATGCATCCATTCCTTATGCCCGCAACGATTTACTTGCACTCTGGCATGAACGCGGTCTGATTGAGGAACAGGTCTTTGAAGCTGATGCGACACGGGTGACCGGTCGCATTCCCGGTGCGTTGGTCAGTCGTTTTGCTGGTTTTATCAAAGCCACACACATCAACGGAATGGTGTCGCAACAAAACGGTGAGGAACTCAGTCAACACGAGGATTAGAGCGGCTGCATCAACAGTAACGCATCTTCCAGGGTCGGATAAAAACGCTCGATCAAGCCGCAGATGCTCAATCCGCGGTGCTGATAAAACCGAATACCTGGTACATTGCGCAACGGTACATGGCCCTGAAGTGCCATACATCCGGTATTGTGTGCCCATAAACGAGCAGTGCGTAACAACGCCGAACCGATACCCTGTCGGCGAGCGGACAGATCAACCAGCAGGCGGGCAATGCGTGCTTGACGTTGATCGGCGAGCACTGCAAACAGATATAGCCCAGGATCACCGGCTGGTTTACCGCAAACGCAGACCGATCGGTCTCTGATGGCGCATCAGAGGAGTGATCATCTTCTTCTATTTCCAGGTCTAAGGCCACAAAACGAGCGGTATAGTCTGCCCAGGTATCACTGAGCGGAATACTGGCTGAAGGTAACGCAATCAAACGCTCACGCGGAAGATGGGTTTGTTGCACATGAAAACTGAGGAGTGATGTGCCTGGTAGACCAGCCGATCCATGCATTCCTGGTGTTGCAGGCGGCACTGCCAGGCCCTCTCGTGCAACTTTCCAAACCAGCCGGGTCGTATAAATCGGCCGTAATGCAACACAAGAGGTTATATCTTCAGCTTCGGATTCGCGGATAACGATCACATAGATCACAAAAGATGAACATGAAGCAGAAAAAACCACAATCTCACATATTGATGCGAAAAGCGCATCATGTTGTCAACCGGGACGGTAACTCGAACACTCAATCAGGCAGCAAACCATTGCTCAACGTGAGTCGAAACGGGCTGACGCACGATCACTTTCGTTTCCGCCCGTCGGTGGTGTCCGTCGCAGCGGCACATCAGCTTTCAAATGATCGCTTGAGTCGCCCCGTAACAGAGACACATCAATCTCACTCGGATTGACGTTGGGCACATAACGCGCAATGACCTCTGAAAGTTCTATTTTGAGTTGTTCGAGCATATCGGGCGTCAATTTTACCCGATCATGCACCAGCACAGTGAGCAAGCGCTCCTTGGCGACCTGCGCACTGCGATCACGTTTGTTATTGCCAAAAAGATTATCGAGAAAGCCCACGGCACCTCCAGCAACACGCTCAACACAATGTTGGTTCTCCTAATTTGTTCTGTTTCTTATGCTTTTGCTCGACGTCGAAACAAACCGCCAAACCATCGTTCCAGCACACCTGGTTGCTCCGACATATCCATAAATGGAACCTCTTCACCACGCAGTCGCCGAGCAATATCATCGAACGCCCGACCAGCAATCGATTGAGCATTAAACACAGCAGCTTCACCCCGATTGGTTGAGGATAGAATGACCTCATCTTCGGGGACCACCCCGATTGGTTCAATCGCCAGGATCTCCACAACCTCGTCAACCGAGAGCATTTCGCCCCGACTGACCAGACGCGGTTTAATGCGGTTGATAATCAGGCGTGGAGGCCCCTTTTCGGATGCCTCCACCAGACCGACAACACGGTCGGCATCGCGTACTGATGGTACCTCGGGGGTGGTGACAATGAGCACCTCATTGGCACAGGCGATAGCATTCCGAAACCCCGATTCAATCCCAGCCGGACTGTCAATCAAAATATAATCAAAGTCGGTATGCATCTCATTTGCCAGTGCGATCATATCCTCGGCGTTCACTGCATCTTTATCACGGGTCTGCGCGGCGGGCATTAAATACATCTCGGGCAGGCGTTTATCCTTAATCAAGGCCTGGCGTACCCGTGCGCGGCCCTCGATTACATCAACCAGATCATACACGATCCGGTTTTCGAGACCCATCACAACATCCAGGTTACGCAGGCCAATATCAGCATCGATGAGGGCAACACGCGCCCCATAACGTGCCAGTGCTGTACCCAGATTGGCCGTTGTAGTGGTTTTACCCACCCCACCTTTGCCTGATGTAACGGTGATGACTCGTGCCATACATGCTCCTTATAGCGCTTCTGGTTTCAGGTATCGGCTCTCGTGCGCCGGTATGCTTCCCAGACTTCAACAATAATATGATCCCCCTGAACCCGGGCTACTTCAGGCACACTGCTCGCTCCATCATCGGGGGTGCGAGCAATCAGACTCGCTATGCGTAACTGTGTTGGTCGTAGCTCAAGCGCACAGATCAGCGCCTCTGCACGACCCAATGCCCCGGCATGAACCATTCCCCGTAGCCGCCCCCAGACAACCACACTGCCTCCCGCAATGACTTCGGCGCCAGGGTTCACATCGCCTATCAAGGTTACATTGCCATGATAGCGGATGACCTGACCTGAACGCACAGTCCGTACCAGCAGCATGCCATCTTCGGCATCATGTTCGTTGCGCGTGTTGTTGTTCTGTCGGCTTGCTGCCCGCGTTACCAGACCTGCTGCACGTGCAACGGCGCGGCTGTCACCTTCGGTGGTGAGCAGTGACCCTGGTCGCATGCCATAATGCTCCATCAGCTGCAAGACATCGGCCAGTTGCTGTTCATCCACGCGGCGATTGCCAATATCCAACGTCAGGCGGGCACCGGCAAAAAAGCTGCTCCCACCATGCTCAAATTGGGTCCGTAATGCAGAAAGGATCGCGTCCCAATCAGCTGTTTGATCAATCTGGACTTGTAGTCCGTCTTTTGCACCTTTAATCGTTATCAAGGCAATTCATCATTATCAGGGCGAACCGTAGCTCCCTGTACCTAGAGATAAACGAGTGTTACGTGTCATTATAACAGACTTGACACACAACAAATCATAGGTTGTGTCCTTTATTCCGGCAATTTTGGGCAATCTTCAGGGATTTCTTCCGGCGTACTCACACCAAAGTATTGCTGCATAATCTGGGTAACTGCTGGCACCGCCAGGGTTGATGAGCCATCATTCAGATCGCCGGTGCCCTCAAGCAGTACCACAACGGCAATTTGCGGGTCCTCATAGGGGGCAAAGCCGACAAACCACGAGTGGCTGCGGCGCGTCTGACTGCCGTCTTCTCTTTCAATAATCGGCCCAAACTCAGCCGTACCCGTCTTGCCGGCAATATTCAAACCCGAGCAATCGGGACGTGCGGCAACATTGGCGCCTTCCGTTACCGAAAGACGCATGCCTTCACGCATCACTGCAAGATGGGCCGGGTCAATTGGCACATGACCGATGGTCTGCGCTTGAAAATCAGCGACGACATCGCCACTGCTGCTGGTAATCTGTTGGACCATCTGTGGCAAATAGAGTGTTCCGCCATTGGCAACACTGGCCGTACTCATTGCCAGTTGCAAGGGCGTTGTTTGCACATAACCCTGTCCAATCGACATGTTGTAGGTATCGCCGGTGGTCCATGGTTCACCACGCAGGTTATGCGCTTTCCACGTGGGCGTTGGAATCAGCCCGCGCGTTTCACCGGGGAGGCGCACGCCGGTTGGTTGACCAAACCCAAACCACTGCAAGCCCTCTGAGAGGCGATCAATGCCCATCCCTTCAATGCGATAATCTGACTCGCGCAGGTTGCTTGCTTGATCATTGCCACCGGCGATTGAGGCAAAGAAGACGTTGGAAGAGACTTTCAAGGCAGTAACGATGTCAATTTCGCCATTATCAACACGGGTCGAGTTTGGCAGCACAAACTGCTGCCCGCCACGTTCTTGCAACACAATCAAACCAGGGTCACGCAGTTTTGTATCACGGTTGACTACTTGATGATGCAACGCAATGCTGCCGACAAACTGCTTGAAGGATGAACCGGGCGGATAGAGGCCGGCAATAGTGCGATTGGTCAGGGTTGCCAGGCGAATAAGCTCTTTCCAGGCTTCCTCATCGGCTGGACTGAGCAAGGGGATGAGCTCATTGCTCCGTTCTGGATCGACCCAGATATTGTTATCATACGTGGGAAAACTCGTCATCGCCAGAATGCGGCCATCACGCACATCAAACACAACGGCGGCGCCATTGGTAATGGATGGATATTTCTGCTTATGCGGTTCGGGTGACTCCTGTCGTCGCCGTTCAGATTCGGCCAACCAGCGTCGCATGACTGTCTCGACCTGTTGCTGAAATGTGAGATCAATGGTGAGGATCAGATTATTGCCATTGCGCACCGGGCGCATGACCCGTTCATCACTCACCGGGCGATCCAGTGCATCAACGAGCAGTGTTTTGACGCCGAGTTCGCCACGCAGTTCAACCTCATAACTCCCTTCCAGACCATCTTTGCCAATACGGTCTTCGCGTTGATAAAGCGGGATGCCGGCAATGCTCGACGTTGCCTGCTTGCGCAAAACACCGCACGATGGTGCATGGCTCACGACATCCAGCAAGCCTGCGAGCCATGATTCGGATGGGTTTTCCATCACCAGTTCACATTGGTTGACACGACCAACATAGCCCAGAAAATGGGAGAGTGATTGCACACTCCCGCTCTGTGGATAGAGCCGTTTGTAGCCATCAACGACGACCACTCCGGGCAGATGGGCGCTATTTTCACGTACCGCGAGCGTCAGTTCATGCGGAATATCTTCTTTGATGATGACTGTTTCATAGCGACGGGCATTACTATTGCGGATGATTGGTTCGACGGGATTTTCCAGCGACAGCACATCGCTATAGGTCCGGGTCAAATCCACGGCCTCGAGGATCCTATCTGGCGCAATCTGCACCTTGAGGCTATCCGTCAATGGTTGGTAGAGCGTATTGATAGGCGGCGGTTCGGTTGGCACCGGACTGAGCCAGGGTTCACCTACCACACGGGTCAACGCTTCGTGCAGCGCTGGTTGTTGATCGAGCACATGCATCGGTGAAATGGTGATTGTGCTGGTCATTTCAGCAATCTGAACGACCCGTCCCAGCACCTGGTTCCGGCGTTCTGGTTCGGCAATTGCCGAAGGTAACCTATCTGGCAATACTGCCAGGCTAAAGATAGGCACACTCTCTGCCAGCAGTGTTCTGCCATCGTTTGCCAGAATTTCACCCCGGCGCGGTTGCGCCAACACATAGCGCGTGGTGCTGATTTCCAGGTTGTTGCCATACCGCTGGGAATCATTCTCAATGAGTTGCACATTGTACAGTCGCACGGCTAGAACGCTCAGAATAACAACCATGATGATTTGGAGCACAAAGAGGCGTGATGTTTGGATCATAGTCGTGTTTCCTTCTGCCAGATCAAATTAGATGTCCTTCACAACTCTCGACCAGACCCAGCGCATGGACAGAAACAGTGGCAGGGTCGGTATGAGCGTGATTAAGATACTGGGTAGCACAATGACTTGCATGTAGATCAGCCAGTCAATGCTTGCGACGGTCAACGTATAAATCAGAGCCAGCACAACTTCATACAACAACAGACTCAAGGCCACGGCGAGCAACGGCAAGATGAATCCATCCACATGGATTCGACTCGTGATCAGCACAATGACCAGTGAAGCGAGCAGTAGAGCCAGAGCATGACTACCAAACGGTGTTGCCGATACCAGATCAAGGGCCAGACCACCATAAAAAGCCCAGCGCAACGCAACACTGAGGGCGCTATCGGGTTGGATCGCTGTGGTGCCAATGATGATCCGACTGACAATCAGGATCACCATGATTTGCGGGGTCAGGCCCAGGGGTGTTGGCAGCAGGCTCACTTGTATCAGCGCGACCAGCACCATGCCCAGGATGAGCAGTATTTCGCGGGTCAGCCACTCTTCAAATCGCTGGCTGGCTATCCACCGCGTGTCACTCGCACAAACCACTCAGGCGTGTCAGGTATCACCTGGTATCGCTCAGAATAACCCATACATAGCTTACCTGGTCCGGATCAACGTAGGGTCGTAATTCGGCAACCTGAGCATGCCCATCAACACTGATGGTTTCAACTGTTCCAATGGGTACATTTTCTGGGATACGCGCCAGTGGCATTGGCAAATCGAGCTGACCTGTCATACCGGCGCTTACCACGACTGCCCCTTCCTGGAGCGTTACCCCGCGCTCAAGCTGTTCCAGACGCAGGCGCGAGCCATGCTGCCACTGCCCCTGTACCAGACCCATCGCAATGCTGCTATTTTGCAATACAAATGTGCTTATACGACTACCAAAATCGGTAATCAGCAAAACGCTGGCGGTATGTGGGCCGACATCTTCCACGACCCCGACCAGCGCCGCCGGCTCGCTACCGGTCTGACCAATGACGGCCATACCCACTTGCACCCCGTCGTTGCTGCCACGCGCAATATGCATCACCCGTCGCCCGGCATCGGGGGTACGTACTGTGACTTCGGCACCCAGCAACTGCCATGGCTGTTCCTGTTCGATAGCTAGTTGCTGGCGCAAATAGGTATTTTCGGCCAGCACCCGCTCATAGGTAATAGCATCGGCTTTGAGTTGGCTGTTCTCTTGCTGTAACCGCTGATTCTCTGCTTGCAAGTGGGGAATATCCATGATACTCGCCCAGAACCCGCCGGTGCCATTACGGGCACCAGCAAACTGCTGTGCTACCGGGTTGATAACCTGGTTCAGGACGCCACGGGTTGGGCCAAGCTGACCCCATTGATCCAGCACGATGAGCACCAGTGCCACCGCACAGAGCAGCAGACCGAGCAACAGCGGTCGGCGAAAGTTGGTTACTGCGGCTTGAAAGCCACGCAAGCGAATCGGCTGATCGTCAAGATAATCACGCATAATCGGGAAATCGTCTTCTGCTTAACGGCATTGCCAGCTACAATTTGGTGCGGCGGGTCTGCTGCGTGCGGGTGAGAATATCACGATAGATTTTATTATCAAAATGCTCGACCATCTTGCCGGCGCCACGGGCCACACACGACAGCGGGTCTTCGGCAATATACACGGGCATCCTCGTTTCCGCCGCAATCCGCCGATCCAGGCCATGCAACAGCGAACCACCACCGGCCAGGGTTACGCCATGCTCCATAATATCGGCCACGAGCTCTGGTGGTGTCTCTTCGAGTGCGGCGCGCACCTCTTGCACAATGGTGTTCACTGGCCCGGCGATACCCTCTCGAATCTCAACGCTGCTCACCTCAATTGCTTTGGGCAAGCCGGTCAACATGTCGCGCCCACGGAGCACGACCCGTATCTCTTCATCAATGGGGTAGGCGCTGCCGGCGGCAATTTTGGCTTTTTCGGACATGCGCTCACCAATCAGGAGATTATACTCGCGGCGAGCAAACTGAATAATCGCCTCATCAATTTCATCACCAGCGGTGCGGATAGAGTGGTTGATCACAATACCACCCAGGGAGATGACAGCGACCTCAGTTGTACCGCCACCAACGTCCACAATCATACTGCCCACTGGTTCTTCCACGGGCAAGCCTGCGCCAATCGCCGCCGCCATCGGTTCTTCCACCACATAGGCTTCGCGGGCATTGGCATTGAGTGTGGCATCACGTGCCGCTCGCTTCTCCACTTCGGTTACCCCGGATGGCACCCCCACGACGACGCGCGGGCGTGGTGGCACCATGCCCAGAGTACGCTCATGCGCCTTTTTGATAAAGTACGCTAGCATCTTTTCGACCACATCAAAGTCGGCAATCACACCATCTTTCAATGGGCGGACCGCAATAATGTTGGCCGGCGTTTTACCAATCATCGCCTTGGCCTCAGCCCCGACCGCGTGGACCTGCTTCGTTTTGGTGTCAATCGCCACCACCGAAGGCTCACTAATCACAATGCCCTTGCCCCGAACATGCACCAGGGTATTGGCTGTTCCCAGGTCAATGCCGAGATCTCGGCTAAACGCACCAAATATTCCATTAACGGGATTAATTGATCCCACGTCATTGCTCCAGATAGATTGTATCAAGTGTTGTTCATTCACCGATATTATAGCATACCTCGTTCGATCCACGATGATAAAGAGATGACAGAACGAACCATGGTTGACCTGGAGCCATTCTGAAGGTACCATGATTCTGTGAAAGCGGCTGGCTGATTGGTGCAGATAGCCGGTGCCAACCGCATGTATAGAACCCGAAAACCAGAACAGAAAGGTGATATGTATGCTTGAGACGATAGCACTTGGCCCGACCGATATTCGTGTACCGCCGTTGGGTGTTGGCACGTGGCAATGGGGCGAACGTGGCTACTGGGGATATGGCTTATCGTATGGTCAGCGCGATATTGAAGAAGCATTTGTTGTGAGTGTGAATGCTGGTTTAACCCTGTTTGATACGGCCGAAATCTATGGCGGTGGGCAATCCGAACGCCTGTTGGGTGATCTCATACGCAAGAGCCAGGCATCGGTCGTGGTTGCATCAAAGTACATGCCATTTCCCTGGCGCTATGGGCCGACTGCCTTTCGCATGGCCCTGGATGACAGTTTGCAGCGACTGGGACTGGATCATATTGATCTGTACCAGATTCACTGGCCTATACCGGTGGTTTCCATTCCCGATCTGATGGATGCCATGGCCGATGCGGTCGCCGATGGCAAAATTCGTGCGGTTGGTGTAAGCAACTACAGCGCCGAACAGATGCGCCAGGCCTATGAGGCTCTGCAACGGCGCAATATCCCGCTTGCCACCAACCAGGTCAACTATAGCTTGCTCAAACGCACACCCGAAGTCAACGGCGTGTTGGATACATGCCGCGAGCTGAACGTGACGCTGATTGCTTACAGCCCGCTGGCTCAGGGGTTGCTCACCGGACGCTACACGCCGCTGAACCCACCTATGGGACCACGCTTTTTAAGTTATCTGCTGATGAATAAACGTGCCTGGCAGGCGGTGCTGGATTTGCTCCAGCACATTGGCAAGGAGCATGACCGTACACCGGCTCAGGTGGCTCTGAACTGGCTCATTGCCCAGGGCAATGTTGTGCCTATTCCCGGTGCTAAAAACGCCCGCCATGCCACCAGCAACGCGGGTGCGGTGGGCTGGTCGCTCACCCCGGCGCAACGTGATGCTTTGAGTGATGCCACGCTGCTCTGGCGCTGCTAATACCAAATGTAGGTGATCACTGGTATGCGCTTTGCTAGGACGCGGAGCGCCTGCTTTGTAGGGCGCAGCACGCTGCACCCTACGGCCGCACCTACGTCTGATGCGTGCGTGCGGTCATCCCGACCGCCGTGACTCCCCTCTCCCCTTGTGGGAGAGGGGCCGGGGGTGAGGGGTTGCAGCCGACGCTCTCATATCGATGCTTGCCATTAGGTATTACCGCCGTACCACTGGGTCGAACGATGGGAGGGCGGCTTGTAGCCGCGCCTACGGTGCTGGGGCGGCGCAGGGTTTGCGCGGTGGCGCAGGGTTGCGCGGCTACAAGCCGCGCCTACGATGCGTGTGGGGGCGGCAAGCTGCTTTACGCTTTCACGCTACCTGACATGGCATAGGCAATGCCCGCTTGCAACGTGCTGCGGGTCACAATATCGCTCAGGTCGACGCCGAGATGCACCAACGTCTGTGCCAGGTGGGGTTGGATGCCGGTGAGCACCACCCGTGCGCCCAGCAACTTGACCGCCTGGGCTGTGCGGATGAGCGCCTGGGCTACCTGGGTATCAACCACTCGCACACCGGTGATATCAAGAATAGCAGTCTCGGTCTGATACCGGGCAATGCCTTCCAGCAACGCTTCCATCACCTGTTGTGCGCGCATACTGTCGATGGTGCCAACCAGCGGCAGCACCAGCGTGTTATCGCTCATCGGCAGCAGCGGGGTCGAAAGCTCACGCAGGGCCGCCTGCTGCGCATCAATAATTTGCTGTTGCAGGGCGGCACGTTCTGCTTCGGCATTATGCTGCTCGGTGAGATCACGCACAATGCCAGCCATAAAGAGCGGCTGGCCCTGTTCATCGGAGATGAGCACGGCGGAAACCTGGCCCGGAAACACCCGCCCATCCTTGCTACGATAGTGCAGAACGCCCTGCCAGCGGCCATGCTGGCGGATCTCGCCCATAAGGTTGCGCACATGATCGGGCGTTTCAGCAAACACATCGCCAATGTTCATCTGCAAAATCTCGTCGCCATAGCCCAGTAAATCGTGATACGCAGGATTGACGAAGACAAACTGACCATCGCGGAGCCGTACAATCGCACAGCCATCGGGGGTCTGTTCGACCAGCGCCTGAAACATGCGCAGATCAGCTTCGCGCTGCACCTGTTCGGTGATATCCTCGGCCTGTGACAGCACAGCGGTGACCTGACCGTTCTCATCGGTAAAGACAGAATTGTGCCATTGGCAGGTAATCGTGCGACCATCGCTGGTGATATTGTCATTACGACTACTCACGATAGTGCCTCCTATCAGTTGTTCGATGATGTCATCGATCTGAGGGCGTACTTCCGGCGCGACAATCAATGACAGTACATCCTGGCCCAGCGCTTCAGGGCGGCTCCAGCCAAAGATACGTTCGGCGGCCTGGTTCCAGCGGATAACCCGCCCATCAATGGTAAACTCAATGCTTGCCAGCGGGCTATATTCAAACATACGATCAACCCGCTGGTTGGCTGCTCGGAGGGCCTGCTCTGAATGTTTACGGCTGGTAATATCGCTCACTGCGCCAACAATTTCGCACGGGCGGCCATCCGCATGACGCGCAAAAATCGCATCACGGCTCAGCACCCAGATCCATGAACCATTGGCGTGCTGCATGCGATATTCAAATTCGCGTACGTCGCCATCTGGTATCTGGCTCAAGCGCAGCATATGCTGCGGGAACCGTTGCAGATCATCGGGGTGCATCAATTGTGGCAACGGATTATGGCCCATCTGTTCATAGGTTTGCGCATCATAGCCCAGCATCGCGCCGAGTTCACGGTTGGTGTAGACACGTCGTTGCTCTTCGATGTTATACACATACAACAGCATCGGTGTTGCATTCAGAATGCGATCAAGCGTCTCTTTCTGATTTTCCAGCTGGGTAATCCGCTGCTGCAAGCGGTTATTCTCTTCTTTCAGGGCCGCGTTTTCACGCTGCAATGCCTGGTATGCTGCTTCATCATGGTGCATCGTTCTCGTTTTCCTTTCTCCGTTGTTCTCCCAATGTGCGTATTAATCGTGGTTGAACCATCTTGATATGACATGGGGCGCCTGCTTACAGCTGGCACTGGCAGTGATGTAGGCGCGGCTTGCAGCCGCGCGGACGCTCCAAGCATCCGTTCTGTAGGGGCGTCAACGTGCTGCGCCCATTGGTTAAACCAACTGCTATGACGCGGAGCGCCTGCTTGCAGCTGGCGCTGGGAGGCTGCAAGCTGGGTCGCCATCTGAACGCATCAAATCAAAGCAGTTGCAGCACGAGCCTGTTTCAGCGCTCAGCGTGCAACGCATCGGCAATGCCGGCTTGCAGGGTGCTACGGGTGATTAGGGCACCTAGATCAACCCCGAGATGGACCAGCGTCTGCGCCAGATGGGGTTGGATACCAGTGAGCACCACCCGTGCGCCCAGCAGCTTGACCGCCTGGGCCGTGCGAATGAGCGCCTGGGCCACCTGGGTATCAACCACCCGCACGCCGGTGATATCAAGAATAGCGGTGTCGGTCTGATACAGTGCGATGCCTTCGAGCAGCGCTTCCATGATCTGTTGCGCCCGCATACTGTCGATAGTACCAACCAGCGGCATCACCACAGTGTCGTCGCTAATCGGCAGCAGGGGCGTCGAAAGTTCGCGTAGGGCCGCCTGCTGCGCATCAATAATCTGCTGTTGCAGGGCAGCCCGTTCTGCTTCGGCCTGCAACACCTCGCTCAGGTCGCGCACAAAGCCGGGGAAGGTCATCACGCTGCCATCATCGCGCGCGATGGCAAAGACCGAGAGATGAGCCTGCACCGGGCTGCCGTCTTTGTGATAATACGTCAGACGACCTTGCCAGTCACCATGCTCCAACACATGCTGAATAATCCGCATGGGTTGCTCACTATCACCACCAAACGCCTGTGCCACGGGCAAACCCGCATAGTCACTGCCATAGCCTAGCATCGCTTTCATCGCAGCATTGCCATAGGTGATGATGCCCTCTGGTGAGACAAAAGAAACGCCATCAGGGGCGGTCTCGACCACGCTCTTGAAGATGCTCAGCTCTGCTTCGGTCGCTTGCCGTTCGGTCATATCACGAACAAAGGCACAGAGATAGTCTTGACCATCGAGGCTGAGGTACGTTGAGGAGACATCGACCGGAAAGCGCGAGCCATCTTTACGCTGGTGCCAGGTTTCCATACGGGTAAGGCCACGCTGGCGCATGTCCTCAATCATCTGACCAAACGTCTCGCGTGGTATATCGGGGTTAATATCGGCAATGTGCATGGTGCGCAACTCCTCATGCGTATAGCCCAGTTCACGACAGGCAGCATCATTGGCATACGTGATGGCACCGTTGGAGTCGCCCCATAAAACGGTATCAGGCGCATTATCCAGCGCATACCTGGCGAAGAGCATCTGATTGGTGATCACTGTCCGGCTGGTGCTATCAATGACAATAGCCACGGCGCCGAGGGGTTGCTGCTGTTCGTTGGCCAGCGGGGCAATATGGTATTCATAGATACTGCCATGCTGGTTGGTTGGGCATACCGCGGGGGTAGCACCCTGTAGAGCCTGGTGCAACGCCTGCACCAGGTTGGGATAGGACTGGTAATACTCCAGAGCAGATTGCCCCACCCGTGGGTATCTGCCCATACTACTGGCGATCTGCCCTGCGACCAGCGTAACGATACCCTGGGGATCTAGCGCAATGACCATTGCTGGTGCCTGGGCTATTGCCTGTTGCATCCGCTGCAACGTCTGTTCCAATGCTTGATACTGTGTCTCCAGGGTGGTCATACGTTGGTGCAAGGCTTCATTCTCGGCTTGAAGCGCAGCTCTTATCTCAGCATCGCCCATGGTTATCAACCTCCATTTGATGCAATAGAACATGAATTATCGCTCTGGGTATGCATGTGTTATTCACAACAATCTGTAACGTGCGTAGGAATACTGATACCAATCTATTGTAACGGAACATCTGCTCAATTATACTTCCCCATGGTTACAGCAGTCAAAACCAGCGTGCAACCAACGATTGGCGTGTTTGAACTATCAGAGATTGCCGTGGCGTGCCCGTGACAGCGGCACAGGTGATCTATCGTATAATCAAGACTGTCCCCGTACAACATCCATCTATCTGTCGGAGGTAAGGAGGTGCCAGAGCAAAACACACAGAGGAGCAACCGACCTGTTTATTAGGGTGTATATTTGTGGAATAACACAAGAAAATATCCTGAATTAATCGCTTTCTGATACTGGTAATGCTGGTATGTGAACAAACTTATCGCGTAAGGAGGCATAAACATGCAACACAGGTATGGTAAAGGGCAACGGATGATATCATTTGTTGGAATGCTCGCGCTATTGGTCGCGTTGCTGGCCGGGCTGAGCACACAGACGACCGCACAGACAGGGGATACGCCAACGCGGCGGACTATTCAGAGCACGACCGATAGTGAGTTTCTGGGTGAAGTGACCTTTGAGACCGGATTTACGTTTGAGGATACCGAGGTGGGTGGCCTTTCGGGTATCACCTATGATGCGGCCAACGATAGATACTATGCTGTTTCGGATGATCCCAGTGAGAGAAACCCGGCACGCTTTTACACGCTCTCGATTGATCTCAGCGATGGCAGCCTGAATGATGGTGATATCACCTTTGATGCGGTAACGACGCTGCTAGATGAGAATGGCGATCCCTTTCCAGCGGGCGGGATTGATCCCGAGGGGATTGCGCTGAGCAGCGAGGGAACGCTGTACATCTCATCTGAGGGCGATGCCAGTGCCGATCCCATCATTGATCCATTTGTCAATGAGTTTGGTATGGATGGTCAACAGACTCGCACCCTGTCGGTGACGCAGAAGTTTTGCCCAATGCCGAGGGGACATCGGGGGTGCGCGATAACCTGGCGTTTGAAAGCCTGACGATTCGCCCAGATCAGCAGTTTTGTACACTGCAACGGAAAATGCGCTGGCCCAGGATGGCCCGGCAGCAACCAACACGGTGACGCCGAGCCTGTCGCGAATGGTCAAGTATAACATCGAGACCGGCCTGCCCGTGGGTGAGTTTGTCTATACCACCGAACCAGTCGCGGATGAACCCAATCCACCCGATGGGTTTGCCACCAATGGCTTGGTTGAGCTGTTGGCAACCGATGATAATGGCACTTTTCTGGCACTTGAACGCTCTTTTTCCACGGGTGTGGGCAATACCGTGATTCTGTATCAGGTGCTGAGCCAGGGCGCACTTGATGTGGTGGGCGAGAATACGCTGGTGCCCGAGGGGAGCGCTGTTCCCTATGAGATTGACCCGCCGGTGATCAAGCAAGCGTTGCTCAATCTTGGCGATGTGGTAACTCTGCCCGATAACCTGGAGGGGATGACCTTTGGACCGGAGTTGCCCGATGGCCGGCAGACTCTGATTCTGGTGAGTGATAACAACTTTGCAGACCTGCAACAGACGCAGTTTATTGCGCTGGCCTTAGATTTTACCGAGACACCGCTGGCGTTGCCGTCGCTGGAGACACCGCAGTTTATTGATGAAGAGGATAGCGAACGGGCCGGCGACTCGGACGACCCGGCGATCTGGGTGCATCCAACCGATCCGGCCCAGAGTCTGGTTCTGGCGACGTTAAAAGATGGCGGGATGATTGTGCTTGACCTGGACGGGGTCATTCGGCAAACGGTGCCGATGACTGGTTTTGGCGAGATTCGCTATAACAACGTTGATCTGATCTATGACTTTGATCTGAATGGCGAAAGCGTCGATCTGGCAGTGGCATCGGATCGCCAGAATGACACGCTGGCAGTCTTCCAGATTGACCCGGATGCACGCGAGATCACCAATATCACGGCTGATACGATGGTCGAGAGCATCTTTGGCGTTGATGATGGTGAAGCGACCGCATATGGTTTAACAACGTATACCAGCCCGACATCAGGCAACCAATATGCCTTTGTAACTCAGGCGGATGGCAACCTGGTCGCCCAGCTCTTTTTGCGGGCCGAGGAGAATAACCAGGTGACGGCAACGGTGAGCCGCACGCTGACCTTGCCGATACCAGATGGCGGTGAAGCGGGGGACTCGCAGTCTGAGGGCATTGTGGTTGATCGTGAACGGAGCATTATGTATGTTGCGCTAGAAGGAGAAATCGGTATTCTGAGTTTCCCGGCGGAACCAGATGGCGGCGATGAACCGACGGTGGTGCAATCGCTTGATGATAGCACGTTTCTGCTACCCGATATTGAGGGTCTGACGATCTACTATGGCCCCAATGGCACGGGCTATCTGCTGGTTTCCAGCCAGGGGGATAGCACCTATGCCGTGCTCGACCGCGCCAACCCGGAGATCTATCTGGGCAGCTTTGCGGTGGGTGACAATGGCGATATTGATCAGGCAAATGAGTCGGATGGCGCCGATGTGCTGAATGTTGCGCTGGGCGACGCTTTCCCGTCGGGTCTATTGGTGGTGCAAGATGGATCGGATGATCCGCAATATGTTGCGGTTGACGATGAGGAAATCGAAAATCGCAGCACCAACTTCAAGTTTGTGCCCTGGCAAAATGTGGCGAATGGCTTTGAAACGCCATTGCTGATCGATACGAGCAGTTACGATCCACGTAACCCGACCACGGCCATTTCACAAACGACCTATCTGCCACTGGTCTGGCGCTGATAATCGCTATCGGTTGCATCAGACCACGATAGCTGTGCTGATGTGCTGACGGACGCCCGCAATGTCTGAGCGTGCCAGGCATTGCGGGTGATAGTTCTTTTTGGGAGCGATTTGGTATTGACCAGACGGTCGGATTATGGTATAGTGTAGGAAGCCTTTAATCCAGTCCCGCGAGACTGACAAGGAACAGGTTATCAATGCAACGATCTGCGGTTCGACGTGAAACGTATAAGATTCGGTATCCGCGCCCATGGTATTGGGTGACGGGTTTTTTTTTGCCTATGGTTTGAGCTGAAACAGACGTATGAGCGAAAAACAAATTTTCCATGCTGAAGAGATTCGCCGTGCGCTTGTGCGTATCGCGCACGAGATAGCCGAGCGGAATGAGGGGATCAAAGACGTTATTCTGGTCGGTATTCGCCGTCGCGGTGTGCCGCTGGCGGCACGTCTGGCGCTGGCGCTGACCGATTTTGAAGGCCAGCAGGTGCCAGTGGGCCAGCTTGATATTACCCTGTACCGTGATGATTTGCATCTCCGTGGTCCCAAACCGATGGTGCGCAAAACATCGATTGAACCAGATATTACGGGCCGCACGGTCGTGCTGGTAGATGATGTGCTCTACACCGGTCGAACGGTACGTGCCGCGCTTGATGCGCTCGCTGATCTGGGCCGACCCGGACGGATACAACTGGCGGTGCTGATTGATCGGGGTCATCGGGAACTGCCCATACGGGCTGATTTTGTGGGTAAAAATGTACCGACCTCACGGAGTGAACGGGTCAAAGTTCGCTTGCACGAACTGGATGGTGCTGAAGATAGTGTGATTATTGTGCATCAAGACACCCAGGAGTAAGCCTATGCAGATGGAAGGGGTTTCACCTGAAATGACACACGTGAGCGGAGATGCTGCATCGGACGAGGCTGTCCGCCGCCATGTGCTAGACCTGGATGATTTCAGCCGGGCTGAGATTGAACAGGTGCTGGAGACCGCCGATAGCATGAAAGAGGTGCTGTCACGCGAGATCAAGCAGGTGCCGGCGTTGCGCGGGCAAACGGTGATCAATATGTTTTTTGAAGACAGCACCCGCACGCGTATCTCGTTTGAACTGGCAGCACGTGCATTATCGGCGACCATCGTTAATTTTAGCGCACGAGGGAGCAGCGTCGAAAAGGGCGAGTCACTGATCGATACCGTTCGCACCTTGCAAGCACTCGGCGCCAATATTATCGTCATGCGTCATGGGCAGTCTGGTGCACCCTATCTGGTTTCGCACCATTTTACCCGGCTCGATCATCAATGCGGGAGATGGTCGCCATGCCCATCCAACGCAGGCGCTGCTCGATCTCTTTACGATTCGTGAGCGATTGCAGCGCATCGATGGCATCAAAGTGGTAATTGTTGGCGATATTGTGCATAGCCGCGTGGCGCGTTCCAATCTCTGGGGGCTGACCCGTATGGGGGCACATGTTACCCTGTGTGCGCCGGCAACATTGCTCGGACCTGAACAGTTCTGGCTCAGCAACTGGCCGGGCATTACCCTCTCGTATCGTCTGGATGAAGCCATCGAGGACGCCAACGTGGTAATGGCCTTGCGGCTGCAACGCGAGCGCCAACAGTCAGGGCTGCTGCCCTCGCTGCGTGAATATGCACGTTATTATGCAATCAATACCGAACGTCTGAAACGTGCGCATCCTGATGTGCTGGTGATGCATCCTGGCCCAATGAATGAGGGTTTAGAGATCACCCCCGATGTGGTAACGTCGGTGCAATCGGTCGTGGAAGAACAGGTAACCAATGGGGTTGCGGTGCGGATGGCGTTGCTCTACCGTCTGGCCGGAACATAAGGGATAAATACATGCGCTATTTTATTAAAAATGGTTCGATCATTGACCCGGTGCAACGGGTGGCAACAGTTGGTCATGTGCTGGTCGAAGATGGTGTTGTCTCACAGCTGTTCGATCTCGCTGAACTGAGCCAGGAGCAAGAGCCATCTGGGGCTGATCTGGAGGTTATTCATGCCAATGGTTGTGTGATATCACCGGGCTTCACTGATTTGCATGTGCATTTGCGTGAGCCGGGCCAGGAATACAAAGAGACGGTGGCTACGGGGGTGCAAGCAGCAGCCCATGGCGGGTTTACCACCATTTGCGCCATGCCTAATACCGAGCCAGCCGCTGATCGGGTATCGGTTATCCAACAAGTGCAGGCAGCTGTCCGGCGGGCCGGGCCGATCCAGGTCGATCTGGTTGGCGCGATTACATTGGGCCGCGCGGGGCAAACGCTGACCGAAATGGCAGAGCTGGCTGAAGCGGGGTGTATTGGCTTTAGCGATGATGGCAGCCCAGTGATGGACCCGGCGATGATGCGCCATGCGCTGACCTATGCCAGTATGCTGGATATCCCCCTGATGTGCCATTGTGAGGACACACGAATGAACCCCGGCTGGGCCATGCACGAAGGGGCGGTGAGCACGCGCCTGGGTTTGCCTGGCTACCCCGCCGCTGCCGAAGAATCACACATTGCCCGTGATATTGCGCTGGCCGAACTCACCGGCGCCCATCTGCATATTTGCCATGTGAGCACTGCTGGCGGGGTCAACCTGATTCGCGAAGCAAAAGCTCGCGGTGTTCGTGTAACCGCCGAAGTCACACCACACCACCTGACCCTGACCGACCGCTGGGTGCTGGGTTCGCTCGCTACCGACGAACCGACCGTTGCACATGGAAATGCTGAGACAGCGGCAAGCAGCACCGCCGAAGAGACGCAACCGCAGGTTGGTTCGCGGTTGCGCCTCAACGCACGCTTGCTCTCACCCTATGATACCAGTACGCGCGTCAGCCCACCACTGCGCACTATGGAAGATGTCGAAGCCTTGATCGAGGGCTTACAAGATGGGACGATTGATGCGATTGCGACCGACCATGCACCGCACGCGCTGCAAGATAAGCAACAGGAATATGGAGTTGCTGCCTGTGGTATCAGTGGCCTTGAAACCGCGCTGGCCCTGGTGTTGACGCTGGTGCATGGCAATGAAATGGACCTGATGAATATTGTTGCACGGCTCACGGAAGGCCCGGCCCAGGTGCTCGGCCGTTCACCCAACTCGCTGCGGCCCGGCACCGCGCAGATATTGTGGTCTTTGATACCGAGTCGATCTGGACGGTTGATACGGCTGCATTTGTTTCAAAAGGCAAAAACAGCCCGCTCCATGGGCAGCAGCTCAAAGGTCGTGTCATGCTGACCATGGCCGGCGGCGACATTGTCTTTCGGCATGCGGCATTTGGCACAGGCGACACGGGTGCACTGCAATCCTCCCGCCTTGAAGGTATTTTGCCCGAAGAGCAGTCATAGCCGGCGGTTATTCACGCACGGCATGACCGAGCACCTCACGCGCGGTGGCGGCCATAAACAGCGACCCGGTGACACAGACCAGATCATCGGCGTGGGCCAGTTGCAATGCCAGTGTCACGGCGGATGCGGGATCGCCAGCGACCAGCACATTGCCCTTGAGGTGCGGTTTGAGCGCATTCTTGAGCAGGTCTACATTGGCTGAACGGCGATGCTTGACCGGGCAGAGGATCACCGTGCTGGCGGCGGAAACAAGTGGGCGCGTAATAGCTTCATGGTCTTTGTCGGCCAAAATACCGAGCACGAGAATCAGCCGTCTTTCGCGGGCATACGGATAGAGTGAGAGCGCCAGCTTGTGTGCTGCATCGGCGTTGTGGGCGCCATCCACAATCACCAGCGGTTGCTCTTGCAACAGCTCAAACCGCGCCGGCCAGAAAACATTGGTCATGCCACTGGTAAAGGCCGTTTCGGCCATGTTGAGGCCGTTACGCCGCAGCAGCATCGCTGTAGCAACGGCCAGGCGGGCATTCTCTTGCTGCACGATGCCCTGGAGACCGAGCTGTTTCAGATCTGCTTCAAAAGCATAGGGTTCAAGCGTTGCGCTGGTATCAGCACGCAAACCCTCTGGTTCGGCGATAAAGAGCGGCGCATCGCGCTCCCGGGCAATATTGGACAGCACCGTGGCAGCCGTGGCGTGTTGCGGCACCGTGACAGTCATCACCCCTGGTTTGATAATCCCCGCTTTTTCATAGGCGATTGAGTCGAGCGTATGGCCTAAAATATCGGTATGATCAAAACTGATATGCGTAATCACCGCAATATCGGCTTGCACGACATTGACCGCATCAAAGCGCCCACCCAGTCCAATCTCGAGCACGGCATAATCAATCTGGTGGTGCGCAAAATAGGTCAGCGCCAGCGCAGTGAGAAATTCATACGCCGATAGCGAACCCAACACCGAAGGTAACCGCTTGACAACAGGTCGCATTTCGGTCACCATATCGGCCAGGTCTTGCGGGCTGATGAGCTGGCGGTTGATTTGGATGCGTTCGCGCAGCGAATGCAAATGCGGCGAGGTATACAGCCCAGTACGTAGGCCAGTGGCACGCAAGAGCGACTCGATCATGGCAGCGGTGGAGCCTTTGCCATTGGTACCGGCAATCACCACGGCGGGATAGGCTGCCTGGGGCGTACCCAGTAAGCGCAGAAACTCCGCCGTGCGGGGTAAGTTAAATTCGACTACCGACCGGGGCAATTCGACTTCGGTATCGCGCAGGCTGGCAATCCAGTCGAGTGCTTCCCAATACTGTGCATGCATCTTGTCCTACCTTATGGTTTTCTTTTCGTCACGATATACTATCGTAAGGATCCTGTAATGACAATCATGACTGTCTGGCAACAACGTTTGTTCCTGGTGATCAGCTGCATGCTGCTCACCAGCCTGTTTGCGTGTGTATCCCAACGACCCATTGACCCTGAAACCAATAATACCATAACTCTCTGGACGATCTTTAATACGCAGTCACCGCAGAATGATCAGGATATATGGCTGGCCCAGACGATCCAGGCATTTGCCGCGGAACATGACCTGAGCATAACCCACGTGCATCAAAACTATGCCCATATCAATAGCAACCTGAGCCTGGCAGTCAACGCTGGCAGTGCTATTCCTGACCTATCGTATGTGAATAGTCAGCAAGTGCCATTTTATATCAATCAGGGCGGATTGCAAGACCTGACCAGCCTGGTGCAACAGGCCGATTGGTTTGCCGACTTGCACCCCGATGCTTTGCGGGCCTGTACCGGTCCCGATCAACGGATTTACTGCGTGCCGGGTCATCTCTATAGCCGCCTGATCTACTATTGGAAAGATGCCTGGCCGGACGGATTCCCCACGGATACGGAGACGTTGCTGGCAGAGGCAGCCAGGCTGAAACAAGCGGACCAGTATGCGCTGACGTTCAAGGGCAGCGAAAAAGCGGCGGCTGAAGGCTTCTATTTCTCGTTGATCGCTGGTTATGGTGGGCAGTATGCCAATGCAGCGGGAGCGGCCACCTGGGCCACCCCTGAAACTGCGCAGGCGGTCGCCTTCGTTCGTGAGATGTATCAGCAGGCATTTATCCCCGATGTTGTCTTCTCACCGGGCTTTGACCATGAACGGGCATTTATGACCGGTCAGGCGGCTGCCTTTGCGGCTGGCTCCTGGTCATCTCTTTATCTCAACCCGCTCACCGCACCAGATGGCACCACCTTTGATCAAGGGTCGGCGTCGGTCGAGGCGGCGCTGGCGGCCGGTGAACTGGGCCTTGCACCGCTCTTTGCCGCGCCCGGTGCGTCGCCGGTGGTGCTGCTCACGGTGCCATCCTGGGGTATTCCCAATGGCTCACCCAACCCGCAGCAAGCCTGGCAATGTATCGATTATATGATGCAGACCCAGCGCAATGCCGATTATGCGATTGCCAGCGGCGGTATCCCGGCTCGTCTCAGTGCCGCCGCGGACCCTCGCTTTGATACGCCCTACTGGCGCTTTATCGAACAGAACCAGCATGCGCATGGCACCACCATGCCGCCGCTCCGCGACTATGACCAGGGGTTGACGCTGTTATCAGAAACGATTGTTCGTCTGATCTTGCAACCCAATCTGGATATTCTGACCACCCTGCAAGAGGCACAGGATGTTTATAACAACAATTGATACTTGAAAGACGTGCCAGTCAGGTTGTTTGGCTCAAAAAGAGCAAGATTCATACGAAATCTTGTGCCAAAAGGTATTGCAAAACGAACAACTATCGGCTATAATGTGCATAAACCTATCTGAAGTCCAGAAAACGTTGGATTTTAGATGAATAAAACATTTGTTCTATAGTAAGATGTCTTTCGGTGCGCTGAATGCTACCGTAAGCATACTTGGACAAACCAGGAAACAGAGCCTGTTTTTCGTTCGCTGAACTATTTTATTGCACAAAAAGGCATACGTTATATGGGTCTGGGACGTAAATCACCACCAGGTGTGGTTGAAGACGAGTATGTTGCTACGCCGGCTGGCGCGGCTGCTTCGGTTGACACCTACGCTGCCCCACGTCAGGAGCGCCGCCAAGCATCGCCGAAGACGACAACCCGCACGTCACGCAGCACGTCGCGCGGGCAGTCAAGCTATCGCTTTGATCGGCTGCTTGCTGAGGGTTTCGTCTTGATGCTTGCCTGTGCCATGTGGGGTCTCAACGCCGTGTTTACGGTGATGGGCTTTGGGGCAATTGGTGTTGCCTGGCCGCTGGCGCTGTTGTTTCATATTGGTATTTCCAAAGGTGAGCATTATCTCTGGCGGGGCGCGATTGACCCGGTGATTTTGCTCATCGTTCTTGGCTTTATGGTTGTTGATGTAGGCACTACCCTGATCGGTCTGCTCCAGTTTGTCGCAGTCAACTATCCTGGCGCGTTAGCCAGCACACCGGTTGACCTGCGTGAATGGGTTGCGCTGTTTGGCAAGCCAACCCCAGAATGGTGGCCCTTTGCGCTGGTCATGCTGATCGTTTCGATGCTGGTGGCATTGGCATCAGAGTACTTAATTCGTAAATTTTGGCACCGCTTTTGTGATGTGTGGAATGGCTAAACGTACCAGTCCGATGGAACGCAACAGATGGAAACAACACTTCAGGGCATACAGTTGTTAATTCTCTTGCTGCTGATGATTGCAGTACCGGTGGCGATGACCATTGAAAAGCGCCACAAAATACGCGTGCTGCGCAATGAGATCGCCTACTGGAAGCATGAAGTGCGCAAAACCCTGGAGGCGCTCGATGCAACCCAGCGGCAGGCCGTCTTAAACTATCGCCGCATGTCCCACCCGATGGCGAACCCACCAGCCGGGGTCATGCCAACGCTGCAACGCTTGCAACAGGAACAGCCCCAGGATACGTATGCGCTGGCATTGGGCTGGGAGATTGTCGCCGATCAACCCGAGATTGTGACAGTGAGCTTGCATGGCAGCAGTGCGGTCAAATCCGGCCACATGCTGCTGACCGGCGAAACCGACAGCGGCAAAGATACGCTGGCCTTTCTGATCGCGGCACAGCTCTGTCTGCGCAATCGCCCGGATCAGTTGCAAGTCTGCTGGATTGATGGCAAACGCGCTGATGGTGCGATGTGGCAGGGTAAAGCCCACAACTGGCGCGAACCAACCCTGGGACCCGATGGCATTGCCGATGCCATGCATGCCCTGCAAACAGAACGTGAACGGCGTGAGCACCTGATGGTCAAAGCCGGCGTGACCCGCTGGGAAGAGCTGCCCGATGGTGTGCGCCCGCCGTTGCTATGGATTTATGTGAGCGAATTAGAATTGCTGACGATGGGCACACGCGATCTTGAGCAGTGGCTCAAAACCGAACTGACGGCTGCGCGTGCATCTGGTATGCGTTACTGCATCGCCTCGCAAACGGTGAGCGGCAAATCGACCACGTGGCGTGGTCAGGTTGGCTGCTATATCGCCGGCTGTCAGTCGGCGCGTTCGGCGGATGAGCCCAACCTGGGCATTACCAGTAGTGAGGCGCGGGATAAAGGCGCCCTGCCGCCTTCGGAGTTGCCTGGGTCGGGGTACTTTACCGTGCGTGTGAAACGCGATGTTGCCACCATCCGCGCACCACTGGTAGACCTGGAGAGCCGACGTGCGGTGCTGGCCCGCCTGCCCGCTGGTGTTGTCGTACCAGCAATGGCAGAACCAGTACGGCTCGTCCCGTCCAATGGGCAGCGCAACGGTCACCATGCCGAGACCGCCAATGGGCAACGCAACGGTCACCATGCTGAAGCGACCAATGGCACATCGGCCAGCACGATGAAGAGCAGTGCTGCCACGTCAACACAATCATCAGGGAACTCCTCGGCGGCGCCGGTGCGTGATTGGACTGCGGCCGAGCGTGAGGCGGTGATGACCCTGCTCACCACCACCGAACGGACCAATGCCCAGATTGTCAATGAAGTCTTTGGCATTCGGGGTGGTCGCAATTATCGGCCCTTTGTCAATCGGGTGGTAGACATGCGCAGTGAGCTGAAAGCAGTTTTGACGCCCTGATAGGAGCACCTGTGGAAGATTTGATGACCCTGCTACAACAGGTTGAAACCCAACTCGATCAAAAGACGTACCAGCCGGGCGCGTGGCAGGCGTTTCTGCGCACAGCGCGGCGCCAGCCACGGGTCGCACGGCAGGCCATACGCGATGATGTGAGCCGTGTCAGCGAGAAGCTGCATCTGCGCGGTGGCCGGCGCACCATGCCGGTGAAGACCGCACTGATCCTCGAAGGCGCGGTAACCGCTGGCGGTGTTCTGCTGCTGGTCACCGGCCTCGCCCGCTCCTCACCCGTGCTGGTGCTTGCCGCTGCCGGCACGCTCTCGTTCACCGCTCAGCCGCTGATCAAAACCACACTGGCGCGGTTGCTGGGGGTACGATACGCCTATGCGTATCTGCAATATATCGAACCCCGCTTTAAAATGCACTATGGCACCTACCTCGCCTCCCCGCGCTGGAAACGCGTTCTGGTGCAGCTGGGCGGCACACCTGGCAGCCCGCTGGCGTTTGCCCTGGTAGGCATCGTCTCATCACGACGCACCCCACAGGCAGCGTCCATCTGCGGCAAGCTCGCCTGGCTCACGGTCGTACTTCAGGTGTTCCCCTTTAGCGCCGGCTTGCTCGGTGTGCATAGCCTCGGCCCACTGAAGATAACCACAGGTACCAGCGCTGGTGCCGCCGCCCACGAACTGCGCGAAGGCTGGCTGCTGGGCCTGGGTTAGCGGGTGCAGTTGTTCGGTCTGTTTGCGTCTTACGCATTCCCACGGGTATAATACGTAGTGTGAACAAACACTTGGGAGTGCTGAGCGTATGCATGATCTGGAACACGCACGAAGCCAACTGCCACACCAGTGGCGACGAATCCATCTGAAACAACTGCTTGGCCCACGTAAAGCCGAGGCCGCCCGTCTGATTGAGGCCTGGCTGGATCGTGGTGTCATCGAGATTGTGCCCGGCACAACCGCAATCTACCGTTTCACCGTATCCCCAGCACGGCCCTCACCCCCGGCCCCTCTCCCACAAAGGGGAGAGAGTAGACGATGCCAGGCCCTCACCCCCGGCCCCTCTCCCCACAAGGGGAGAGGGGGGTCTCGCTGGCCCTCATACCCGATCCTGGGTCCACAAGGGGCGAAGGGAGACCGTCACGCACCGCCTGGCTGCATTATGGAAGTTGCTCGGTTCATATCCATGGCGCCGCCGCGCGGGCATCATTGCTGCGGTGTTGCTGGCAATGCTGCTGCTGCCCGGTCTCCTGGGTGCGTTTCAACAACAGCAAGATATGCCGTCAGCACCGCCGACGCCAATGCTGCCGATGGCCCAGCGCCATGTGTTGGAGCAGCCGGTGTTTGCCTGGTATGCCCCGGATGGTGAGCTGTACGGTGCGATTGTGGAAGGTACGCACTATACCCCGATAACGCGTTATGGCGATGAATGGGTGCAGGTCGTCTTTGCCCAGATTGGTGAACTGTGGGTACGGGTGAGCGATGTTCCCGAACTCTCCGAGCTTGACCTGGATATGCTGGCGGATTTGATGCCACCACCGACACCAACGCCGGTGGCCTATGATGTGGCAGACTACAACGGCGCCGTGGTGGAAGCGGGCGATACGCTGGCAACGCTGGCGCTGCAGGGCGGCAGTGAGCCTTCACTCATCCAGCGGTATAATCGTCTGGCGGGAGAGCCTGCCGCCGGCCGGCCCTTGATTATCCCACGTATCCAGGGCCGCGAAAGCACCCTGCCACCGGCTGCATTGATCGTCAACCAAGGCAGCAGCGCCAACCCGTGGGTCGCGCTGACAGTTGATCTGGAGACCGGCGATGAGCCAGTGCGCGAGATGCTGGCGATTTTGCGTGAGTACGATGTACACATCACGTTTTTTGTGCTAGGGCCATGGGTCGAGCAGCATCCCGAACTGGCGCGGGCTATTGCCGCTGATGGGCATGAGTTTGGCAATCACTCGTGGAGCCATGCCAACTTTCGCCTGCTCAGCGATCAAGAGATTGCCCATGAGCTAAAGCAGACCGAAGCGGTGGTTGCCAAGGTCACGGGTTCGACTACCCGTCCGCTGTTCCGCCCGCCCTATGGCTATTACGATGATCGCGTGTTGCAAGCGGCGATCAAGCAGGGCTATTTGCCAATCTACTGGAATGTTGATAGCAAAGATGCGCTGGGCAGCACCAAGACCGCCGATTTTGTGATTGCGCAGATTACCGAAGCTTACCCTCCGGACCAAATGCCAGGCGTGATTAGCCTCTCGCACTGCTGTAGTCGCACCACGTTTGTTGAGGCGCTGCCGGGTTTGCTCGAACGC
>JAAURD010000299.1 GCA_012034075.1 Chloroflexaceae bacterium
CTGGTAGATTCACCAGATGTAAACGCCAGTGCCGCAGCCTGGTCACCCAACGGTACCTTGATAGCCTTTGAGCGACGTATCATCCAGGATAGGATAAGCAGCAACCCGGCGATCTGGTTGGCGCAACCAGACGGCACATCGTTTGGGCCAGTCACCGAAAGCGACCAGCGCGGAATAGCACCAGTCTGGTCGCCCGATAGTAGCAAACTGGCCTTCACCGAGACGACCTCGCAGACCGTGACGGTGTACGCCTTTACCAGTGCGTTTCAGACCTTTGCCGAGAGCAGTGGTGAGCCAGTCACATGGTCGCCGGATAGTACAGCGCTACTCTACACGAGTAGCGCCGGTCAGCTCTGGCATGCCGAATTGGCGAGCGACCAGCGTGGCGGGCTGCCACTGCTGCCAGATAGCCGCATTGGGCAGGTTGCCTGGTCGCCTAACGGAGAATGGGTGGTGCTGGTTCAGTTGGCGGAATCGACAGCGATGGGTACGCTCTGGCGTATGCGCTTGGATGGCAGCGACTTGCAACAGCTTTCGCCCCCTGATACTGTATCGGACCATCAGCCCATCTGGTCACCCGATAGCCAGCAGATTGCTTTCCTGCGAGGGGGCAATGATGGCACAAACACGGCGTGGGTGCTGGACCTTATGAGTGGTGCGCAACACATGGTTTTTGAGGATGTGTTACAGGTCGCGTGGCTACCGTGAACCGTGGGATCATGAGCGTTGAAGCGCAAAGTGGGTATCGGGTATCGGCGATGCACCACGGAGACGCACAGGCAGAGCGTGTGGCTGCAATCCCTTCTGGCCCGGTACGGAGTGCGGTCGTCCCGACCGCCACCCCTCACCCCCGGCCCTCTCCCTCCTTGGGAGAGGGGCCGGGTGAGGGCCTACGACCGCCCGACCGCCACCCCTCTCCCTCCTTGGGAGAGGGGCCGGGGGGTGAGGGCCAACGCATCAACGCATCAACGCTCCAACGCTTAGCTCCAATCTTTGAGCCGATAGCCCAGCCAGCCGAGTAGGGACTGGTTGTTACGCCAATTCGGTTGGACCTTTACCCACAGATCAAGGTAGACCGGCCCTTCGATCATTTGCTCAATTTCGGTACGGGCGCCGCTGCCGATACGTTTCAGCATCTTCCCACCGGCGCCTATCAGAATGCCCTTCTGGCTTTCACGTTCTACGACTATCGTCATGCGAATATAGGTTGTATGCTCACGTTGCAGCCATTCTTCGACCTCCACTGCGACTGAGTGGGGTACTTCTTGCTCGGTGTAGCGCAGCACCTGCTCACGCACCAGCTCGGATGCGAGAAAGCGCTCGCTCTGGTTGGCAATCTGATCTTCTGGGTAGAGTGGTTGACCGGTGGGCAGACGAGCAATAATCTCGTCAAGCAGCGTCGTCAGACCATCACCGGTGGTGGCTGAGATAGCAACTTCCATGTCCCAGCTGCCTAGTTCACGGTAGGCAGCTATATGCGGTCCATCTTGCGGGCGCAGATCCACCTTGTTGAGAATCAAGAGCCGAGGGACACGGGTTTGCTGCACTCGTTCGGCTATTTGCCTATCAAGCTGCCGAGGCGCCACGCTCATATCGACCATCATGCAGACGAGATCGCTGAAGGGATGACTTTCTGGGCCAGACGCACCATAAACTGACCCAGTTGATTGCGTGGCTGATGAATGCCAGGGGTGTCGATAAAAATCACCTGGGCATCGGGCCGATGGAGAATACCATGCAAAATGACACGCGTCGTCTGTGGTCGTGGTGAGACGATGGCTATTTTTTGGCCCAGGAGCGCGTTGAGCAGGGTGCTCTTGCCGACATTGGGACGGCCGACGAGAGCGACCATGCCTACGCGCAGATCATCAGTTGTGTTGATATGCTCCATTGCGGCTCCGTTATACATCTGCCACTAAAAGATTGCGAGATACTGGTCTACTTCCCATTGAGAAACATACGAGCGATAACTCGTCCATTCCTGCTGCTTACCATCCATAAAACGCTCGTACACATGCGGTCCAAGTGCTTCTTGCACAACCTCGTCTTCCTCAAGCGCTTTGAGCGCATCGCCCAGCGACACCGGCAGGGTGTCCAGGCCCAGGGCGCGTGGATCCACATGGAAGAGATCTTCTTCGACCGCTTCGGCTAGCGGCAATTGCCGTTTCACACCATCGAGGCCAGCCCCCAGCATCACCGCAAAGGCAAGATAGGGGTTGCACGATGGATCAGGACAGCGCAGTTCCACCCGTGTCGTTTGCTTCAGTCCCTCACTCGTGCGGGGCACCCGAATCAGTGCGGAACGGTTGGTGCGTCCCCAGCTCAAATAGATTGGCGCTTCATAGCCGGGCACCAGACGCTTATATGAGTTAACCAGCGGTGCCAGAATGGCGGTCATACCACGGGCATGGGTCAGTAAGCCGGCAATAAAGTGCCGGGCGATTTTTGAAAGGTCATAGGCATCATTGGAATCATAAAAGATATTCCGACCGGTCACCAGGTCAGTCAGGTTTTGATGCACATGCATGCCATTGCCATTGATACCAACAATCGGTTTTGGCATAAATGAGGCATAGAGATCATTGAGTTGGGCAATCGCCTTGACCGTCACGCGGCAGTTCATCACATTATCGGCGGCACGCAGGGCGTCGCTATAATGCAGGTCAATTTCATGCTGGCCGGAAGCAACTTCGTGATGGCTGGCCTCAACCGGCACACCGGAGAGTTGCAGCGCCTTGACCATCTGGTGGCGTACATGAATTGCATGATCGGTGGAGACATCAAAATAGCCGGCACCATCATGGGGCTCTGGCTTGCCACCAGAGATAGGCTCTTGCTTAAACAGGAAAAACTCGAGTTCAGGCCCAACCTGATAGGTATACCCCATTTCGGCGGCTTGATCGAGCATTTTGGATAAGACATAACGGGGATCACCGGCAAAGGGTCGGTTATCGGGCGTGTAAACATGACAGATCAATCGTGCTGTGCGGTAGCTGGTTTCATTGCCCCAGGGTATTGGCTGAAAGGTTGCCAGGTCGGGCACCAGGTACATATCACTCTCGGCAATGCGGGCAAAGCCTTCAATAGCAGAGCCATCAAACCAGACACCATGATCCAGTGCGTCGATCAGTTCTTCGACTGGGATAGTCACATTTTTGACCATACCCAGGATGTCGGTAAATTGTAGGTTGATAAATTCAATCTGTTGTTCCTCAACCTGACGGAGTACCGTTTTTCGGATTTCTTCATTCATGCGCTTCCCTCGCGCCAGTTCGTCCAGAGAACTTGACTATATTGATTGTTTTCCCATTATACACGACCGGTCTACCGAACAAGGCTGTGCCAGTGCTGTGCAGAGCCGTGCAACTCCCTGGGCAAAGACATGATTCGTGGTGAGCGCAGAGAGCATGATATGGCTACCCGGCACAGCGCCATAAAAATAACCGGGATGCACGAAGACGCCTTGCTGGAGCAGGGCCAATACCAGTTCTTCTTCGCTGTGCCAGCGATGCACTCTGGGAAAGAGGTAATAGCCGCCATCTGGAAGATGGAAATCGAGCAGGGAGCACTGGCTCAGCTGCTCCTGGGCCAGCTGCATATTAGTCTGCACCTGTGCCAGCATGGTTTGGACAAAGGGGGTGCTCTGGGCAAAAAGTGTGGGCAGCATGGTTTGCACCAGGCCGTTGGCACCAAGCAAGGTGTCATTCAACACCTCAAGGCGCGGCCCATACTGTGCTTGGGCTGGTTCGTTTAATGCAATCCAGCCGAGCTTTAAATCGGGTAAGGCAAACATTTTGGAAATGCCATTGAGATGAAAGACGGGCAGTTCGGGATGCAATGTAGCCAGCGGCGGAACATGGTGACCCGCTGGAACGAAGGGTGCAAAGACCTCATCGGCAATGATTGGCAGGCCCAGTTCACTCAGTTCTGGCACTGGTTCACGAATGATAGCACCCGTGGGATTATGCGGTGAAACGAGCAACACTGCCCGGCTGCGCGAATCGACCTGGGCCAGCAAACTCAAGCCATCAATCTGCCAGCCGCGTGACTCGGCGAGCAAATAGGAGCGCAATTCAAGATAGTGCATGGCGGTCAGGTATTCAAACAGGGGATAACTGACATTCGGGCCCAGCACATTGTCGCCAGGGTCGGTGAGCAGGGCAAAGAGCAGGCTATAGGCTTCGCTGGTGCTGGCGGTGAGATAGATTGCATCTTCGGTTATATCAAGCGGTGGGTGGCGCGTGGCATAATAGCGGGCAATGGCATGGCGAGCCGCCAGCAGGCCGCGCGGGTCGGGCCGATAACAGCGTTCCTGCCAGTAGACATCGGCCGCCTGCTGTAAGATGTCGGGTGGAAAAAGCAAACTCTGATGGGTCGGGTTGCTGCTGGTTAAGTCAAGATAGCCCGACGTGGCGGCAAGCTGGCGTCGGGTTGCTTCAATGCAGTTGGTGCTGAGATCGAGATTGGTAAAACAACCTGGCATACAACCATGATTTCGGTAGCGGTGCAGCACGCTGCGCCGCTACCGAGCAAACGAGGATTACGTGCCTGCCGCTTGTGTTTTGCTTACTGGCGCCCCAGCACGACCATCGGCAGATAGACTGGCTGAATCGTAGCGAGTTCAACAATTTCCACGCGCACGCGCCGCTCAGTATCTTGCAGGCTGGCTGCTTCTTGCCAGGTACCGGTTGCCACCGGCCCAATCGGCGTT